>CAWUXF010000074.1:0-7280 GCA_963926325.1 uncultured Luminiphilus sp.
TAGAACATCATCGTCTTGTTGCAGGACAATGCTATCGGATAGATTGTGTTCTTGGCGGACAGATTCTTCACTGCTGCCGACATAAACTGCGCCCGATTGATCGTACCAGGCGGGTATACGATGTCCCCACCATAGTTGCCGAGAAATACACCAATCTTGAATGTCGCGCATCCATGCGAAATAGGTGTTTTCCCATTGTTTAGGTACAAACTGAATTTTGCCGCTTTCTACCGCTTCTATCGCTGGCCCGGCGAGTTTTTTGGCATCGACATACCACTGCGGTGTTAAGTAAGGCTCGATAATTGCACCGGAGCGATCCCCCCGCGGCACTTTTAGCGTGTGATCTTCAACTTTGACTAGCAGGCCTAAAGCATCGATGTCTGCAACGACTAATGCGCGTGCATCGAATCGATCAAGCCCACGGTAGGGCGCCGGCACGCTGTCATTAAGGGCGGCATCATCAGTCAGAATGTTAATTAATGGCAGATCATGTCGCTGCCCAACTGCATAGTCATTGAAGTCATGAGCGGGCGTAATTTTCACACAGCCTGTGCCAAATTCCGGATCGACGTAGTCATCCGCGATGATCGGTATTTGTCGGTCAGTAAGTGGCAAGCTGACCATCTTGCCGATCAGATGCTGATATCGTTCATCACTTGGGTTGACGGCTACGGCAGCGTCTCCGAGCATTGTTTCGGGGCGGGTTGTCGCGACCACCACATCACCAGAACCATCGGCTAGCGGGTAGCGAAAATGCCACATGGCGCCTTTTTCTTCTTCTTGAACAACTTCTAAATCAGAAATCGCTGTATGAAATTTGGGATCCCAGTTAACGAGGCGCTGCCCACGATAAATCAGGCCTTGCTCGAATAGTTTGATAAAGACTGTTTGCACTGCTGCAGACAAACCCGGGTCCATGGTGAATCTCTCACGGCTCCAGTCTGGTGAGGCGCCCAAGCGCCGCAGCTGACGGGTGATCGTGCCACCGGATTCCGCCTTCCACTCCCAAACCTTCTCGATAAACGCCTCGCGACCAATATCTGAGCGACTGATGCCATCTGCAGCTAGCTGTCGTTCGACGACCATTTGGGTAGCGATGCCAGCATGATCCGTACCTACTTGCCACAATGTGTTTTCGCCACGCATTCGGTGGTAGCGAATCAATGCATCCATAATCGCTTGCTGAAAGCCGTGGCCCATGTGCAGGCTTCCAGTGACATTGGGCGGTGGAATAGGAATGCAATAGCTGTCCTCACCACCTTGGGGCGCAAAGTAACCGTTTTCCTCCCAGATTTCGTACCAACGGCCTTCGATGTCTGCAGGTGAAAAAGTCTTATCCATGGTGATTGCTCGGCTCTGTATAGGGCAGGTTCATTAGCGCAGCGGGTAGCGCTGCTCTGGGGTTGTATTTATAGATCGTGTTTGAGCAGTGGATAGCCTCTGTCTCGATAAAAGCGCCATGCTGCGCGCAAAGCATCAAGAGATTTCTCATCTTGTGTCACGACTTCAGCGACCCGCAAGAACCGCGAGAAAAACACCGGAGCATTGTACTCGAGGTTGATCAAAACGTCGTCATGGTTAACCGGCTCTTGACCCCAACCCACTACCACTGCTTCGTTCGCATCATCGCAAGCAAGGGCATGAGGAATAAAACTCTCAGGACGAAAAGTCCACAATAACTGATCGAGTTGACGCGCTTGCTGTTCATTTTGTGCATTGATGAAAACACGGTGCCCACGACTTAGTGCTTTGTCTACTAGCCGCGCAGCAACAGTTAAGCGGGCCTCTTCGCCCGCTTCAGATACCACATAAAAATCAACCCGCGTCACAATAGCTTACGTCTTTTTAATTTTAGGTTTAGCACCAGCGCGGGATTTCTTTTTGGCAGCTGACTTTTTGACAGCTGATTTTTGCTCGCCAGATGCGATGGTGGCGCGGTCTCTTAAATACTCTACTAACATAGGCACTGGACGACCGGTTGCCCCTTTTGGGCCGCTTGAAAAAGCGGTTCCTGCAACATCTAGGTGTGCCCAGGGATATTTTTCAGCAAAGCGTGCGAGGAAACAGGCTGCTGTTACACTGCTTGCACCGGGTGTGCCGATGTTCGCTACGTCGGCGAACTTGCTGTCCAGTTGTTTTTGATAGTCATCCCAAATAGGCATACGCCAGCCCCGATCGTTACTGCGCTGACCAGCAGACAAAAGGGCATCCGCTAGATTGTCATTGTTGGCAAATACCCCTGAGGCCTGACTACCGAGTGCAACGATAATCGCACCCGTCAAGGTGGCGATGTCGACGACCTCGACCGGGTTAAAGCGCTCGACATAGGTCAGCGCATCACAGAGGACCAAACGTCCCTCTGCATCGGTATTAAGAATTTCGATGGTTTTACCCGACATGCTTTTGACGACGTCACCGGGTTTGGTTGCGCGACCGCTCGGCATATTTTCGGCGGCAGCGACAATAGCGACTACATTGATAGGCAGCGCCATTTCTGCAACGGCCTGCAATGCGCCAAATACCGAGGCTGCGCCGCCCATATCAAACTTCATTTCATCCATTTTCTGACCGGGCTTGAGCGAAATCCCGCCGGTATCGAAGGTAATGCCCTTGCCCACTAATGCGTAAGGTGCTGCTTTGGCGCTACCGCCACGATACTCCATAACGATCAATTGTGATGGCTGATCGCTGCCGTAGCCTACTGATAGTAGCGAGCCCATCCCTAAGGCGGTCATCTGTTTCTCGCCTAACACAGTGGTTTTAACGCTGGCAAAACGCTTTGCCATTTTACGCGCTTGTTGGCTCAAATAGGTGGGGGTACATATATTGGCAGGTAAGTTCCCGAGTTCCCGGGCGGCATTTGCGCCCTGACCAATACTAGAACCGACTTCCAATGCCTGCTTGGCGGCAGCCGTTGTGAGCAGGGCGCCTGGGGCAACGGTGATTTTCTTCAGGTTCAGGGTTGGCTGGGGTGTGGTCAGCGTTTGCGAATAGCGATACAAGCTCATTGCCACCTGCTTTCCCAGTGTTTCTAAGAGGGTTGCCGCTTGCGCTGCGTCGACGGGCAGGTCCGCAAGCTGTATCAGCGCGTCCTTGGCTTTTCCGGCTGCGAGGGCTTTGGCTGTCGTTTCTGCAAACTTGCGCTGGGCATCTTGGTCAAACTTTTTGACGTCGCCGCAGCCGATTAAAAGTATCCGACGGATATCAGCGCCACCGGTTAGCCAACAGCTGCTCCCTGTGCCAGCTTTAAAATCTCCCAGTTGCCAAAGCTTTTGAATTGGGTTGCTCAAGACTTGGTCAGCCTCGCTGACATTTTGACTCAGTACACCATTGCTAAAGACTGGAACGACCAGACAGTCAGTTTTTTGGGTGGCTAAACGATTAACTTGACGAGCACTTAGAGACAGGGTGGACATAGTTCGCTCCTTGAAAAGGCGATGCAGAATAAAGCGCTAGTGTATGATGGTAAGCGCAGCAACAAAACAGCTGTTTAAACTTTGGCCAAAATTCTATCTTATTGGGTCACATGCGCGTTCTTAAATATTTAACAAGCGACATCCTCAGTCACACCGTTGCAGTGAGTACGGTGCTGTTTTTGGTCGTCTTCAGCGGGCGCTTTATAAAATATCTTGCCGAGGCCGCGGTGGGTGACCTGCCAAGCGAGATTTTGTTTCCGGTCATGTTGTATAAATTGCCGAGCTTCTTCGAGTTGATCCTGCCGTTGGGACTGTTTGTGGGTTTAATCTTGTCGCTAGGTCGTTTGTATGCAGACAGTGAGATGGTCGTCCTCAAGGCCTGCGGCTTGAGTCCGGAGCGCTTGGTGGGTTATGTCATGCTGCCGACGCTGGCGGTTACGATACTGGTCGCCAGCTTATCGCTAGTGCTTGCGCCCGCAGGGTCTGCGCGTGCTCAAGCATTGCTTGATAACCCTCGTTCAGCAGAAGGTCTACACCAACTTGCAGAAGGACGCTTTAAAAAGCAGCAAGGTGGGAATTTTGTGAGTTACGCCGAACGCATAGATGATGCGGGTGTGATGCACAACGTCTTTGTTGTACAACGGACATCTGCTGACGCCGCGGCGCCTGCAGCCGTGACTTATGCTAAGGAAGGCGAGTTTTTATACGATCAGCAAGTTGATCGAAGATATCTCGAGCTGCGAAATGGTACGCAATATAGAGGCGTGCCCGGTCAGCCAGATTACGAGGCCCTGAGTTTTGAGCGCTATGGTGAATTGATCCCTGAGCTTGAGGGCAGTCTTCGGGCGACGGTCAAAATTGATGCCATTTCATCGTGGACGCTTTGGCAACGTGATACGCCTGCTGCCCGCGGTGCGTTGACTTGGCGAGTATCGTTACCAATATTAGTGCCAGTGATTGCTATTATTGCCGTTGCACTAAGCCGTACGGACGCACGTCGCGGGCGTTATGCGCGTCTTGGACCCGCGTTACTGGTGTTTTTGATGTATTTTCTGGCGTTAACCCAAAGTCGAAGCGCGATTGAGACGGGCGGATCTGTGTGGCTAATTGGCGCCGTACATCTGCTTTTCGCCGCGCTAGCGCTTGTCCTATTGAAGTGGGAGAGCCTGCGTATGCGCTTTAGAGTTTTATATCGTGGCTAAGCTCGATCGTTACATTGGTGGGGCGGTGTTGTCAGCCACAATGGGCGTGCTAGTGATCCTTGTGGGTCTCGATGCATTAAGCGCGTTAATAGATGAAATGGGTGATATTTCTGAGAGCTACAATTTTTCATCAATCCTGATCTATATCGGATTGACCGTGCCTCGGCGTCTCCATGAATTCGTACCGTTTGCCGCATTAATTGGGGCGTTGATTGGTCTCGGAAAATTGGCATCATCGAGTGAGCTTGTGGTTGCGCGTACTGCGGGTTTGTCGTTGGCTAACCTGGCATTTGCGACCATGAAACCCGCTATGTTTGTCGCACTACTAGGCTTTGGTGTAGGCGAATATGTCGCCCCTATTTCTGAGCAGATGGCGATTAGTGAACGCTCCTTGGCACAGCGATCTGCGGCGATGGTTACCGGACGCCACGGCACATGGAATCGAGATGGATCCACGTTTATTCATGTCGATGCAGTCCAAAGAGGCGGCCTGATCTTTGGGGTTACGCTGCTAACGTTCGATGCCGAACGGCACCTTAGCAGAAGCTTGTATGCGGAGCGGGGCACCTATCTCAGTGACCATTGGCTGTTAGAAAATGTTGTCACCACCCGTTTTGAACCACTGGAGACTGTGACTGATAGACAGACCCTCTGGCGTTGGGACACCGAAATTACGCCGAATTTATTTGTGCTAGAAGTGGTGGAGCCCGAGAGCTTACCCGTGACTCAGTTGTGGAGCTATGCCCAGTATCTCAGTAATCAAGGGTTGCTCTCAGCCGATATTGAATTGGCATTTTGGCGTAAAATAATGCAACCCATTGCCGTGGCTGGCTTGGTGCTTGTGGCCATGTCGTTTATTTTTGGCCCGCTACGCGAGGGCAGTATGGGGGCTCGCATTTTCTCAGGCGTACTAGTGGGTGTGGTCTTTCGTATTAGTCAGGACTTCTTTGGGCCGGCCAGCCTTATTTTTGGTTTGGCGCCAATATTGGCAGCGTTATTGCCCATTGCTTTATGTTGGATAGCTGGTCTTTGGCTGCTGAATCGTCGCGTTTAGTTACTGTTTAGTTACGGTTTAGCTACTGTTTAGCTGCTTTTGGTAGTAAGCGTAACGTCGTTCCTGATAATCGGTCGTGCCAGTAGTATCCCTCGCTATCGATATAGGTCCATAGATAACCCAGTCCAAGCAGCGCGACTGAGAGCATGGCCGCCAAGCAACGGATGCCGACTTGCGGCCAAGACACTGCTTTTCCATTCAAACTGATTAATCGAATGCGCCATGCCTGCATACCTAAGGTCTGGCCACTTTTGCGCCAAAAAAGCCCGAAAAAAACAATAAGTACAAGCGGCCATGTGGCGCGCGTAAACCATACGGGTACTGTGGGTTGACTGATATCTTCAGTAACGCCAAATAAAGCGACAAGAATGAAGCTGCTCGCCATGAATAGCGGCATTATTAAACAGGTGTCGTAGATCATGGCTAAAAAATGCCGCCATAAGGCAGGACGATTGTTGTTCACAGGAGCGTCTCCAATGAGTGATCAGAATGTCGGGGCCGCAATCTGCGTATTTAGGCAGTCAATGATGAACGGTTTTAACCGTGTCTCTCCGATTTTTTGACTGCCGGTAGCATGAGATGGCATCGCTCGGTATTACTCAGATGTTGTCATTATAAAGTGCTTGGCTTGCATTGGGTTGTTCAGTGCCATCTTGCCGTTAGTTATTTACCTCCATGGTTTGCAGAGATAAGTGATCGGTGTTTGGGGTTTTTAGCGCAACGACCCTAGGTAGGTTGGGTATTGCTGCCCCGGGTTCGGCCAAATCATATTCAGGGACAGCGATTGTTTTCTCAGGTTGGCGATTTGCAGATATACTTAGCGGGCTGCCAAGCGGCGCAAGGGCAAGCCCATTGGGATCGGATTCCTGTTGGACGTTTGTATTGACTTCGCTCTGAGCGCGATCGGTAGCATAGGCCTTGAATGTCGCAGGGCCTTCGCTGGCAACGTCGCCAATGGTCTGTAAAGGTGCTGGCGGAGAGTTTTCTTGAGTGCGTGTGGCATTGCTGTCGGACCCACTAAAATTCGCTTTTTGCGCTGTTCCATTCTCGCTAGCTTGGCCTGCACTTAACGATAAATCAGCCGTTTCAGATGGGCTCGCCTGGCGTTCGATAATAACGTTAACGCCCACTTTGGCGATCGCATCCCTGTAACGCAGGGCAGTGGCTTTATCGCATCCGCGCTTGATCCGGTGGCGTTGGCCATTCATGAGTTTGATCGCCGCGTTGGTGTCAATTTTGAAAAGGCTAGTCAAGCCTTTAATGACAGTATCGCGATCAGCCTCGGCGATGACTTCAGCGGCCAAGTAAACATCAAATAAAGGTTCCACAGCGCTCCCCTTTGAACAGTTATAACGTCACTAAATCTATTGATCTGGTAAAGTTACCCTCACGGTATCAAGACCATCCATTAAATATGGATATATAATCTCACGTTGGGGTTCGAAAGCAATGAAACAGATTGAAGCCACGCTACGACAGCGTTTAGATCGAGAGTTTGATCCGCATTTTTGCGAAGTAGTCAATGAGAGCCATCAACATAATGTGCCGGCCAATTCGGAAACCCATTTTAAAGTGACGCTTGTAGCAGCGAGTTTTGTCAAACTGAGG
>CAWUXF010000075.1:0-8074 GCA_963926325.1 uncultured Luminiphilus sp.
GGCACCAATACTTGGCTCTGCTGCAAATGCCGGTTGGCGTTATCGGGGTCCGATTTACCCATGACAATAAAAATCTGGCTGCGTTCGTGCATAGCGCCTGTGATAAACCACTTGCGGCCATTGAGCACCCAGCTGTCGCCATCTTGCTCAATAAGCAGCTCCACATTAGTGGCATCGCTCGACGCTACCTGCGGTTCGGTCATGGCATAGCAAGAGCGAATCTCGCCGTTTAATAGGGGCGTTAGCCACTGCGTTTGCTGCGCTGCGGTGGCGTACTTCATGAATACTTCCATGTTGCCGGTGTCGGGCGCATTGCAGTTAAAAATTTCAGCCGACCACTGCACGCGGCCCATCATTTCGGCAAGCGGCGTGTAGTCAAAATTGCTCAGGCCACCGTGGTCGGTCCATTGCCCAAGGCTAGGGGGTAAAAACAAGTTCCATAGGCCTTGCTCACGCGCTTTTATTTTAAGTTCTTCGACAATGGCTAGGCTGCCGAAACGATCCTCTAAACCATGCAGCTCCTCGTGGTAGCGTGCCTCGTTGGGATATATGTGCTGGTCAAAAAATTGGGCGAGTGTGGCTTGGAAGGCAATCGATTGTTCGCTGAAGTTATACATTGGGAATTCCTCATTTACAGCATGCGGCAGGCGCTATTTCGCGGTTTAGCGGGAACTTTATTACAAAAAAACATAACCTTAGTACGCGAAATTCCACCCGACCGAAGCCAGTTGGTTATACGCTGTTTAGGCTGTGTTTTGGAGGCCGCGCTCAAGAGTATATAGTAACAGCAAACGCACTATGCGCGAAGCCGGATTAGATACCCGATGGCCTTGGATATTCATACATACCAATTTAAAAAGGATCACTATAATGACCACAGATGTATATTGCGTAGACGGGGTCGTCGAAACTATTTATGACGCAGCCACTCAAACAATGACCTGCACCTGGATTCATCTCGGACCGCACGCACATTTACGTCCCTGTCTTCAGGCGCAGGTCGACTGTGTTATTGCCCATGACACCCGAGCGATTATTGTCGACACCGCCGATGCAAAAGGGGTCCTGACCCAAGATGATCAAGCGTGGATTGGTGACTATGTATTTCCTACTTATCAGGCCAATGGTTTAAAAGCATTGATCACCGTACTACCCAAAAGCGCGCTAACCGGTTTGGCGGCTAAGCGCTGGCAAAAAACGGGCAGTAACTTTGGTTTCGATTTTATGGATGCCGACAGTCTCGCCACCGCAAAGCAGATTGTGGCGGACTTATAGCGGGTCAATAGGGGGTCAATAGCCCTGTTGTAACGCCGGCAAGCGTTTAGGCCGATTAAAATGTCTGGTGACAAATCCGCCGGCATGTTTTTTAGGTATGCTAGGCGCTTTTGTGAGCCACCCAGTGACGATAGAAACTAGCATTCGACTCAATAAATACATCAGCGACTCGGGCTATTGTTCGCGTAGAGAAGCTGACAAGTTAATTGATAGCAATCGCGTCAAAGTCAATGGGAGACGGCCCGAGCTGGGAACGCGGATTGACGCCAGTGATACCGTCACCGTAGACGGTCAAGAAATACTCAGCAGCGCGCCCAGTAAATCGGACCGAATTTATATAGCCTATAACAAGCCTGCGGGCATCACCTGCACCACCGAGCGCAGTGTTAAGGGCAATATCATCGATGCCATTGACCACGATCAGCGTATTTTCCCCATAGGGCGGTTAGACAAACCCTCAGAGGGTTTGATTTTACTGACCAGTGACGGGGACATCGTCAATAAAATTTTGCGGGCTGAAAACGCCCATGAGAAAGAATACCTAGTTACCGTCAGCAGCGGCATTGGTGCTGATTTTGCGCGTAAAATGTCTGGCGGGTTGCCCATTCTAGATACGGTAACAAAGCCTTGTCGCGTCAGCGTCGTTGGCCGAACGACCTTTAAAATCATACTCACGCAGGGCCTTAATCGGCAGATTCGCAGAATGTGTACCTACCTTGGCTACGATGTTATTCAGTTGCTGCGGACGCGAATAATGAGCGTTGAACTTGGAAAGTTAAAGCCCGGGCAGTGGCGGAACCTCAACGCACGGGAAATAGAGCAACTCAACGTGGCTATTGCCGGTTCAAACCATGAATCTGATTCTCGCCAGGGGCATCAGCCTAAACGACGGGCGCCAAGGCGGGCAGATGACTCTTTAGCCGGTCGGGCCGGCACACCCGCGAAGGCCAGAAAGCCGATGCACCACGGCGATAAAAGTGCTGCGGGAAAAGCAACGAGCAACGAGACACCAAGAGCGGCAGGGAACGCACGTAAAGCCAACACGAACCCTAAGCAGCGCGGTGGAAAGCCCCTGGCGTCCGATAACAAGCCTACAAAGACCGCATCAAATAACAAGTCAGGCACCGGTGCGACGCCAAAAAGCGCGCGTAAGGCTAAGCCGGGGAAAACGACTACCGGCGCAGCGAGTCGAGCTGAGCGGGGTAAAGCGGCGCGGGGTAAAGCAGAGCGGGGTAAAGCGGCGCGGCATGAGGCGCCCAAAAACGGGCGTGGGGCAGGGAAGTCGGCAAAACCTGCGAGATCCGTTAGTCAGAAAACCCCATCGGCACGCCCCAGCCGGGGACGCAAGTAGCGCAGCGTTGGTATTGCTTTGTATGGCATCTGACAGAAGCTAAATCTACATATCGCGGGCTAAAACCCAAATGGCGATAGCGTGGCAACCCACCTGCTCAGTTTACACCCCTGACATCGCGCTGATGCGGAAAGACACGCGCTTGCCACCTGACACGGTGAGCAGGGGAGGCCTACTGTCGGTCGGCGCTGACAGCGCACTATAGCCGTTTAAACGTATCGATCTGCCACTGCCTTAAGCGCGGCATTGGTGTTGCAGTCAAAGCCCTGCTGATTTAACACGGTGCCGAGTGCCGTGATACACAGAATCACATTACTCGCTTTACTGGCGAAGCCCATTAGGCCAATGCGCCACGTCTTGCCAGCCAGCGCGCCCAGCCCTGCGCCAATCTCTAGGTTATAGTCGTTAAGCAGCGTATTGCGCACAGCGGCATCATCGATACCGTCGGGAATACAGACCGAATTCAATTGTGGTAGTCGCCATTCGGGCGCCACCAGCATGGCCAGTCCAAGACCTTCTAGCCCCGCCACCAGCGCGTTGTGATTACGTTTATGACGCGCAAAGCTAGCGCCTAAACCCTCGCGCTCTAACATCACTAAGGATTCATGCAGTGCATACATGGCATTGACCGGGGCCGTATGATGATAAGCTCGTTTACTTTCACCCGCCCAATAGCCCATGACTAATTGCATATCTAAAAACCAGCTTTGCACCGGTGCCGTGCGTTGTTTAATACGTTCAACTGCAGCCGCGCTAAAAGTCACTGGAGAAATACCCGGCACACAGGACAAGCATTTCTGAGTGCCAGAATACACCGCGTCAGCACCCCAAGCGTCGACTTGCAAGTCGATACCCGCAAGACTGGTCACCGCATCAACAATATTTAATGCACCGTGGGCCCTGCCGATGTCACAAAGCGCTTGCGCGTCGCTGCGCACGCCGGTAGACGTCTCTGCATGTACAAAAGCCAATGTTGTTGCTTCGGGGTGCGCATGAAAAGCCTGCTGAACTTTTTCTGGGTCAACGGGTGTACCCCATTGATCCTCAACCATAATGGCAGTGGCGCCGATGCGCTCGACATTCTCACGCATTCGCCCCCCAAATACGCCATTTTGGCAGACAATAACTGTGTCTCCAGGCGACACCAAATTAACAAAGCACGCCTCCATACCCGCTGAACCCGGTGCTGAAACCGCAATGGTAAGTGCATTGTCGGTTTGAAAGGCGGTTTGTAACAAACTTTTAACTTCATCCATTAACGATACAAAACACGGGTCTAAATGACCAATAGTAGGGCGCCCAAGCGCGGCCAAGACCTGAGGCGCCACATCCGAAGGACCGGGGCCCATGAGCGTACGGATCGGCGGAAAAAAACTGTGATGCATAGCAAACTCCAATAGATGGTAAGTCATCACGCTTAGCGCCTAGTTTTTAGGCCGTCTGAAGCGATCAAAAATACAGTGCATTTTAAGGGGTAAGGTTGCGCAATTGTACAGCTTTGAAATATGCATTTCTGGTTTTGACTTGACTCGGCTTGAGATAACGTTCAGATTGCGCGCGCGACGCAAAAACCCGCTTCGTATTTTATAACTAAAAACAACACTCAAAGAGGTACCTAATGTTGCGATCCTTAAAACGACTGCCGCTTGCGCTGGCTATTACTGCGACTACTTGTGCAATATCTGTACAAGCTCAGCAGCTTGAAGAAGTTATTGTCACGGCTCAGAAACGCGCCGAGAGCCTTCAGGATGTTCCAATTTCCGTTACGGCCATTCAAGGCAAGCAAATTCAGGATGCGGGTATTCCCGACCTAACAGCGCTTGCTGACTATGTGCCTAACTTGCACATCGCCACGGCATCGGTAAATACCAATATTTATATGCGCGGCGTAGGCTCTGGTAACAACCAAGCTTTTGAGCAATCCGTTGGCATGTATGTCGATGGCGTCTACATGGGCCGCGGCCGTCAGTATCGCGCGGGCTTCTTAGACATCGAGCGTGTCGAAGTACTGCGTGGTCCACAGGGCACACTGTTCGGTAAGAACACAGTTGCCGGCGCGGTCAACATTACCACTGCGTCTCCTGACGTAGGTGGCGAGACTACCGGCGAGATCATGGCTTCATTCGAAGAGAATGGCGGTCAGAATTATCAAGGGTTTATCAGCGGTAGTTTAAGTGACACATTAGCTGCACGCCTGGCCTTTAATTATCGTGAAAACGATGGCTACATTGAAAATGAACAGTTTAATACCTCCGAAGGTGGCAAAACCGACGAAGGTGTTCGTTTAACGTTAGCCTGGGAGCCTTCAGATACGTTTTCAGCCAATTTGAAGGTGTCGCACTTTGAAGGTGAGCGCACTGGCTCTAACAGTGCAACCCAGCAATATCTCGCGCCATCACAGCGTGACATAGATGTGCCTAATCGATCCGCATTCGCCGCAACTGCCTATGCGATCAACGATATTTTTTATCCGGGATTAGCGGCAACTGCAGGCGACGACTACACGACCTTTAAAGACAATAATTATGGTCGCTCAAGGGCCGATGGTGTCGGTATTAGTTTCGGCCCCGATGGCAGTGAAGATTCAGTTACCAATGCAGCCCTTGCCCTTAACTGGGAGTTAGAGGGTCACACGCTAACGTCAATTACAGCCTACACGGGCTATGAATACCAAGATGATGTTGACGTTGACTGGTTGCCCCTGCAATTTATTGCGCGCTATGACGATCAGCAATTTGATCAATTTAGTCAGGAAATTCGCTTGGCTTCAGATGGCGGCGGGATGTTCGACTATGTAGTCGGTGCCTATTATGAGCAGAGTGAACTAGAATTTTACCGTCGAGTAACCATTGATACGAATTTTGATGGTTTATTCCCAGAATATGCATTGCTCGGCGCGTTAGCCGCTGGTGCACCTGCCGGCACACCGGCGTCTGCGATGCCACAGAACCTACTCGCGGTGTTAACTCAGGGGGCTTACAGTGCCAATCAAGTTGCACGTAATCATGATTTTAATCTTGATAGCGAATCTTACGCCTTATTTGCGCAAGGCACCTTTAACCTGTCTGATTCGCTACGTCTAACGTTGGGCGTACGCTATACAGAAGAGACAAAAGATGTCGTGAGTTCGCAGCGCTTAGGAGACTCTAACAACGGGCTTGATGGAAAGGGCACCGGTTACAGTCCGTTTCTTGGCATCGTTCAGTCAACGTCGTTTAACACCTACAACTATGATTATGTCGACGATCGCACCACTGACGCTTGGACACCTTCAGTGAATTTGCAGTGGGATGTCAGCGCCGACAGCATGCTGTATGTGAGCTTCTCGCAGGGCTTCAAGTCGGGTGGTTTCTCGGCGGCGGACGATGGTGAACCAGCGGGCTTCGCAGTGGGCCAGTTAGCACCAACCAGCTTCGTGGCAACAACCCCTAACGATGACTTCGAATTTGACGATGAGACGGTAGACGCCTTTGAAATTGGCGGTAAACACGAACTGTTAGACGGTGCTTTGCGCATCAACTGGGCGGCGTTTTATACCGAGTATGACGATCTGCAAACCTCGATCTTCAAAGGCGTCGGTTTTGGTGTTAAGAATGCGGCATCTTCCGAAGTGCAGGGTATTGAAGTTGAATCCTTGTGGCAGGCAACCAATAACTTGCGCTTGGGTCTAAGCTTCGCTTACCTAGACGCCACCTATGGTAGTTTTGCCGACGGTCCTTGTACTGCAATTCAGCTAGATGCTGACTCAGCGTGTGGTACACCGGCAGGCACTACGTCTAACGACCTAACGGGTGCCAACACCTTGTACGCCTCCGATTACAGTGGCTCTTTCATGTTCGATTATAACCGTCCAGTCGGTAACAATGAGTTCTTCATCGGCGGTGAAATCAACTGGCGCGCTGAGTTCTTCTCCAATGGTGATAACGACGTGAAGGACAAAGTCCCTGGATACGAGAAGATGAACCTGCGCTTTGGTCTGCGCGGCGAGCACTGGGAAGTCATGGCTTATGGACGTAACATCTTTGATGAAGCGGCCCTAGCACAGAGCTTTGACACACCGGTACTGGCTGGCACCCATACACAGTTCCTCGAAGAGGGCCGAGTATTGGGCGCACGGATCAAGTATAGCTTCTAAACGTGAGTCAACGCGGTTGCCGTTGCAGCCGCTAAACTGAATAAAAAGCCGCTATTGCGAAAGCCTTAGCGGCTTTTTTTATGCATCACCCATTGGCTGTTATTGGGCCCGATAACTGTCGCTAAGGCGACATTAATGCAGCTGCGGACATCGACGCATGATAGTCTTGTCCCTCGTGTAACGTCCTGTACCACCATCTCATCAATATCTATAAAAAGGTTTTCATATGCTTAAGCTGCACGGATTTGCTGCGAGTAATTATTTCAATATGGTTCGTATGGCACTCGCCATTAAAGGTGCCGAGTGCGAAATTGTTACCGTTTTCCCAAGCCAAGATCAGTCTTGGCTTGCGCTGAGCCCAATGGGAAAAGTACCTTGCTTGGAAACCGAGCACGGCACTATGTGCGAAACCGCAGTCATTTTAGAGTACCTAGACGAGACGCTGCCCGGGCCAAAACTAATGCCAGCCGATGCCTTTGAACGCGCACAAGTGCGCCAAATGATGCAGTTCATTAAGCTGTATATCGAACTGCCCGCCCGCAGGCTGTTTCCTGGCGTATTCTTTGGCGGCACCAATCAGACGCACACACTTGAAGAGGTCAAGGCTGTACTTGAGAAGGGCGTTTGTGCGGTTACACAGCTGGCAGCCTTTAAACCCTATTTCATGGGCGAGACTTGGAGCGCCGCCGATTGTATGGCGATGTACGCTTTAGACTTAGCTGCCGCGGTGGCCACCAAGGAGTACCAGTGGGATTTACTCGCCGACATTCCCGGTAGCAAGGCGGCGCTTGCGATGTTGAGTGAGCATCCGGCAGCCCAGGTCATTGACGCCGAAAAGCGTGTCGTTATGGCTGAATTTTTAGCCCTGCGTAGAGGGTAGGCGTTGTCTTTGTGATCGTTGTGATCGTTGATACAGACACTATCGACGGCATTACTCGACAGCAATATCAACTTTCACCAGCACGATACCGGTGACTCAGGTCGATGATCTACAGATTTACTAGGCTTGAACGCACTTAATAAAAAAGCCCCGATAGTTTTGCTATCGGGGCTTTTTGTTTTCCTCATAGTAAAGCGGTTAGCGGCTGCACTGGCGTGCGACTAATCGCCGATAACACCGCTAGTTCAGATCAAAACGATCCGCCGTCATCACCTTTTGCCAGGCGCTGACGAAGTCCGTCATAAACTTCGCTTCGCCACCCGCTTGGGCGTAGACCTCGGCAATTGCGCGAAGCTCTGAGCTAGATCCAAACATCAAGTCAACCGGCGTTGCCGTCCACTTGAGCTCGCCACTCTGCCGGTCAATGCCTTCA
>CAWUXF010000076.1:0-10193 GCA_963926325.1 uncultured Luminiphilus sp.
CCCTCAGCTTGTGAAGAGCCCTCAGCTTGTGAAGAGCCCTCAGCTTGTGAAGAGCCCTCAGCTTGTGAAGAGCCCTCAGCTTGTGAAGAGCCCTCAGCTTGTGAAGAGCCCCCAGCTTGTGAAGAGCCCTCAGCTAATTAAGAGCCCTCAGCTAACCAAGAGATTAACGCCATGAACTGTCCGTCAACTTATTACGGCCGTCAGCAGCACGCAATTAAATCCCAGCGGGGTGTTGTGCTGGTTGTGACTCTGGTTATGTTATTGCTTGTCACCGTCGTTATATTTGCGGCCATGCGAACAACGGCACTCGACATGCGTATAGCCTCTGCAGCAGAAATGAGAACAGCAGCGCTTCAGGCGGCGGAATCGGCACTGGTAAGAACTGCTGAAAGCACGACTAATTTTGGGGCACCAGTACCTGGCGCCACGCCACTTGTTGGCAGTTACACGTTTCCAATAGACGCTAACAAATCGATCGTTGTAACGACACAAGTCACCTATGTCGAATCAACTCCGTTGACGTCATCAGATAATGAGTCGTACTCGATTACACAGGGCAATGCCATCTACGACAGTGGTGGCGAAGCCAGTAGTGCACAACCAATCAAACATTACGAAGTTTACACCAATGCCCGTACGCTGCCCGACACAGGCATTGAAACAGCCTTAGTGAGCGGGTTGTATTTTGAGGCGGCGTTTTAATGAGCCTTATTTATGAGCACGTTTTTTTATGCCAACGCATTTCACAAATTCGGGTGTATTTGGGAATTAAAATGTTAAGCACAATGTTATCTCGGGCGTTAAAAAAGCGCACTCGCGCAGTCTTTAATTCGACGAAGCCGCTGCTGCCAGTATTTTTATCGGTTTTAGTGATGACGCCGGTCTGGGCAGACGACACCGAAATTTTCTTCGGCGGTGGTTCAAATTCCGACGCAACGCCAAATGTTTTGTTCGTTATCGACACCTCGGGGTCGATGGGTAATAACGTCAGTGGAACCAACGACAGCCGAATCACAGTCGTGAAAGACGCGCTTACAGAACTGGTGAGCACCGTTAACAACATTAATGTTGGGCTGATGCGTTTTTCGAAACCGGGCGGCCCTGTGCTCTTTGCCATATCCTCAGTCGACGCACGCGAGGGCACGGACACAACCACAACGGGCACTTGGAGCGGTTCAGCCGAGTCTGATGGTGATGAAAACTTAAGCACCGGGGCCGTGACGTTGGATGCAGACCTTATTACTTTTGGAAATGGTGTCGGTATTGGCTCGGGGTCGGATAGTGGTAGCTCAGGCAGCGCTACTTTTTATATTACCGGCGATGATGACGATGCGGTTCAAGCCTACGGCAGTAATGGTGATGGCGATTTAGAAGAGAATGAAAGCCTTTGCATTGGTGGCAAGTTCCAGGGCAATAACTGTAAAAAAGAAGATGATCAAGATGATGATCAAAACTGGTTGTTAGGACTTCTTTTCCGGTTGCCAGCCACACCGGCTGGCCCACCGCCTGGCGCAACGATAACTGGGGCTTGGGTTGAGCTTCTAGTTGACAAGGCCAAAGAAGATGATTTAGTTGTCGATGTTTACGCTGAAGCGCCTAATGCCCCAGATTTTGACGACGAGGATATTTATGGGCGGACCCGTGTTGCAGGGCCCATTCCATGGGACATGGATGACGGTAGCGGTGACGAACCATCGGATGGCCAGAGAATTCAATCGCCTGATATTAAGTCATTAGTGCAAGCCGCAGTAAACAACCAAAATTGGAGTGCTAGTAATGGCGGTGACCTCGCTATCATCATGGAACTCGATTTTAACGCCACCGAAGAAGACGCTTATCGAGAATTTGAGAGTGCAGATACGGTTGGAAACGATTGGGACGAGGCGCCCCGCTTAAGTTTGCTTTGGGAAGTACCGGCAGTATCCACATCGGCAGATTATTTGTCGGCTATTCGCTTCGCTGATGTTGGGGTGCCTCAAGGCGCGACGGTCACCAACGGCACGCTCACTATTACACCTACCGGCACCGCAGAAGCTGACGTTGTTTTGACTATTGCCTTAGATGCCGCGACCGACGCCGCGGTATTGGCGGCTGAGACAAATAACTTAAGTGGCCGCAGTAGTGGCACGTCACTGAACGTGACCGTTCCTGCAGCGCAATGGCAGGACGGCACGCCTGTGGATATCAACGTTGCTAGCTTGCTCGACACCCAAGTAAAAACAGCTAACTGGTGCAGTGGCAATGTCGTGTTTTTAATTGAGTCAGCGAATGCTGCGCACTACATCGCGACGACAGAGACGCAGTACGACCCCCAGCTAAATATTGACTACGACACTGCCGGTGTGGCGGCGGGTAGTTCGTGTTTGAGTACCACGCTCAGTAAGCAGATTATTGTTGAGGCCGATGACGCCAAGGTGAAGCTGAAGAATAATGGCCAAGATAAGATCGAGACAAATAAGGATGACTTCAAAATAAAAACCAACGACAATGAACGTGCTGTGTTTCGCTTTCAAGATCTTGGTTTGCCCCAAAACGAGACTATTACCGCTGCATATCTGGAACTGACAGCTGAGGACGACAAAAGTGGTAATGCGGTCTTGGCGATCGCGATTGAAGAAACCGCTAATTCCGCTGCGCTTCAGAATAGTAATTCCTTTAACCGTGACTTTACCGACGCGAGTGCTCGTGTTGCTTGGACTATCAATGAGGATTGGCAGGAAGACAGCACCTATCGCTCGCCCAACATTGCCTCACTGATCGAGAGCGTCATCGACCTCAGCGGATGGTCGTCAGGTAATGCTTTGACAATAGAAGTCAGTGCCTCGAGTGGTTCTGAGCGCAAGGTCTATGGTTATAAAAAGGAACCGCTAAAAGCTGCGCGCCTAATCATTGAGTACCAAGGCGATGGCAGTTCAGAAGAGGAGGTTGAAGGCGTTCGCAATGAATTCCTTGAGACAGTCGACAGCTTAGGGGCTAACGGGTGGACCCCCATTCAAGATACGTTATACGAAGCTTACCTCTACTATACAGGTGGGGCGGTTAAATGGGGGTTGGAACGAGGCGACGGGCCATATGAATATACCCGCACCTCTGTCGAGGCCGCTATTACGCCCGCCTCTTTCTCGGGTAACACTATTCCCAGCGGCTGTCCGGGCGTCGACTCTAACGACTCGGATTGTAAGAATGAGGTACTCAACGGCTCGCCGATCTACCAGTCGCCGATTGCTAGCGAGTGTCAGGGCGAGAGCCATATCGTCTTTTTAACCGATGGCGAGCCAACGCATGACAGTTCCACTAATTTTATAAAACAGGCGATTGGTACCAATAGTTGTACCAACTATGGCGATCACAAAGACTGCGTCGTTGAACTTGCCGGATACATGCACGACAACGATTTAGCGCCAAGCTTACCGGGTATCCAGCGGGTGACTACGCACATGGTTGGCTTTGATTTTAACAGCAGCTGGCTGGAATCGATTGCTCAGGCTGGCGGCGGCGAATACAAAACCGCCAATGATCTAGACAGTTTGGTGACCGAGTTCCGCTCCATTGTGTCAGGGGTACTACGCACTAATACGTCTTTCGTTGCGCCTGTTGCCGCAGTAAACCAATACAACCAATTAACCACGCTTGACGACGTATATTTTGCAGTCTTTCAGCCCGATGACAAACCCCGTTGGTCGGGTAATTTGAAGCGATATCGGTTGGGTGACTACGGTGGTGAAACTAATGCGGTGTTAGATGCGAACGGTTTCCCGGTTGCGGATGCAGCGACAGGATTTTTTAAAGATACCGCACAGAGTTATTGGAGTAGTGGTGTCGACGGCGCTGACGTGACGCTAGGGGGTAGCGCTGAACAAATTAACAGCTACAGTACCCGCCTCATGTTTACCGACATAGCTGGCGCCGAATTATCGGCCGCAGGCAATCGTATTAGCACTACTAATTCTGCAGCATTGAGCAGTGCGCTAGGGGTGTCTGACAGTCAAGCGAGAAATGATTTGATTGAGTGGATCCAGGGCCGCGATGTTGATAATGAGGACAATGATGACAGCACTGACACCCGCTTTGTCATGAGCGACCCCTTGCATTCTGAGCCCGTCGCTATTAACTACGGTAGCGGCAATACAGAAGATGTGACCGTATTTTTTGGCACTAACACAGGTGTTTTACACGCAATTAATGGCGCAACAGGGGCGGAGGTATTTAGTTACATTCCTCAAGACCTATTAGGAATGCAGCAAACGCTTCGTGATAACACGGCGGGCAACGCCCACGTTTATGGCCTTGATGGCTCCCCGGCTATTTGGAGTCGTGACCAAGGTCAGGATGGCTTTGGCAATAATGTCAGCGGCGATTTTGTCCGCCTGTTTATTGGCCAGCGTCGTGGTGGCAATAATTATTATGGCCTCGATATTACCAACCGAGCGACGCCATCGCTTTTATGGAAACTCGAGGGTGGCAGCGGCGATTTTTCTGAAATGGGCCAGAGCTGGGCGCAACCTATTCCTGGGCGTATCAAAATCGGAAGTGCAGTGAGGGATGTACTGTTCATTAGCGGTGGTTACGATACGGGTAAAGATGGTTCTACGACTTCGTCGACCGACACTAAAGGCCGAGCGCTATACATTGTCGATGCAGAGACAGGCCAAAAACTGTGGTCGGGTGGTCCAACTATCGGCCAGTTTGATGAGGTTTTTTCAGACATGCAGTACTCCATTCCCGCCGCTTTAGCGGTGATTGATGCCAATCGTGATGGTTTGAGTGATGGCATGTACGTGGGCGATCTGGGGGGCCAAGTATGGCGTTTTGATATTACCAACGGAGAGTCGATCGGTGACTTAGTTACTGGCGGTGTTATTGCCGACCTCGGTGCAGCGGGTAGTTCCGATGCCGCTCAGAACCGCCGCTTTTATCATAGCCCCGACGTTGCCATCTTGCAGCAAGACGGAGAGCGAGTGCTGGCGATTACTATTGGATCGGGCGAGCGTCCATCGCCGCTACGCACCACCGTCAATGATCGCTTTTACACGTTGTTCCAGACACCCGTTTTCGGAAGGCCCGATACCTACACTGCACTTAGAGATCGCGATGATCCAAGCACCGGTACCGTGGAAGATCCAGATCTGTTGGACGTGTCGGCTTATTTACAGGGCGTTGATAGCGCCGATGCCCAGGTCGTTCAGCTAACACTGGCGGACAAAGAGGGCTGGTATGTAGACTTACCGGGTACCGGAGAAAAAGTGATTTCTTCGCCTACAATTTTCCGTGGTGCAGTGCTTTTCTCCGCCTATCAGCCAACGGTGCAAAATGATTCCTGCCAGGCGCAAGTCGGCACCTCAAGGGTCTATCAATTGAGCCTTGGGGAGGGTCTACCCAAAGATATCACTGCGCCGCTCGCCGAATTCTTGACCGAAGTGCCTACGCCTGTGAATGTGTCGGGAATTACCAGTATCACCCTTATGAACCCCGAGGGAGGCCCCACCTTGCTGACGGGTTCAACCTCTCAAAGCCTACCTGATTTAGGCATTCGCATTAATTATTGGCGCCAAGACAAATGACTTATGCCTGTTTAACGGCGAGCAATCAAAATAAACGTCCTTTGAAAAGCCGAGGGTTTACACTGATTGAATTAATGATTGCAGTGGCCATTGTGGGTATTTTACTCGCGGTGGCATTACCTGCATATAATGACTCGGTGCTAAAGGGGCATCGCCGGCAGGCGCAAACGGATCTGTTAGGTGCTGCGCAGGAAGCCGAAAAATTGTATGGCATTAAACTGTCATATGCATCGCTAGTGGCGGGAACGCAATTCCCCAATCAGTCTCCGGCTACAGGTGATGCGCGTTACACCGTGTCTGTACAGAGTGTGTCCGCGAGTGCTTTTGTATTGCGAGCTACGCCAACCGGTGCGCAAGCTGGCAATGGGTATCTTGAAATAAACCAGCTAGGTCAGCGTAACTGGGATGCCGATAACAGCGGCGCTATAGGTTCGGGAGAAAATGTGTGGGAATAATTAAGAAGCTTTTCTTATCCACCCGAGGATTTCGGGGTCTTGGCCTGTCGGTCATATTGCTTCTAGGGAGCGTATCTGTGCCCGTGCAGGCAGCCAATGATGGTTTGTCATCGACACCGGCAGCAGTATTGCAGGCTGTTAAAAAAGATAAGCCGGGTATTATTCTTCAAAGCGCCCAGCAATCAAGTCGTGACGATGGCGCGCATTACTTGGTCAAAGGCGTGCTGTACGGCAAGGAAATTCGTTTCATTGTCCGCTACGACGGCAAAATCATTTATTCGGTTGATGTAGAGCGTTAGCGCGTTACTGTTCTTTCGAATTGTGCCGACCACGATTTATGCGTAACTGAAAATGTCTTTGTATCATGGCGGGAAAATTGCGGCTGATGGGTTAAACTGCACGTTGTTTTAACGTACCCAAAAGGACGCAGTAATGATGAAAACCCGCGCAGCCGTAGCCCTCGCTCCCGGCGAGCCGCTTCAGGTTATGGACGTAAATCTTGACGGCCCTAAGGCCGGCGAAGTGCTTGTTGAGATCAAAGCAACCGGCGTCTGTCACACTGATGAATTCACCCGTTCCGGCGATGATCCCGAAGGTTTATTCCCCGCGATACTCGGCCACGAAGGTGCGGGTGTTGTGCTAAAAGTGGGTGAGGGCGTGACCACACTCAAGCCTGGTGATCATGTTATCCCCCTTTATACGCCTGAATGCCGTCAGTGTTATGCCTGTCTCAGTGGCAAAACTAATTTGTGCACGGCCATTCGCAATACCCAAGGTCAGGGCCTAATGCCCGACGGTACCACTCGTTTCTCGATGCTCGATGGCACGCCTATTTTTCATTACATGGGCTGCTCAACGTTTGCTAACCATACTGTAATGCCCGAAATTGCGCTCGCCAAAGTGCGCGATGACGCGCCCTTCGATAAAATTTGCTACATAGGTTGTGGTGTCACCACGGGCATTGGGGCTGTGATCAATACTGCCGGTGTAGAGCTGGGCTCCACTGCAGCAGTCTTTGGTTTGGGCGGCATTGGTCTTAATGTGGTCCAAGGCCTGCGGATGGCCGGTGCACATACCATTATTGGGGTTGATCTTAATGATGATAAGCAGACGATGGCCCGCAAGTTCGGCATGACGCATTTTGTGAATCCGTCAAAAACTGAAGGCTCTGTTACCGATGCAATTGTTGCGTTAACGAAAACGGAGAAAGACACCTTCGGCGGTGTCGACTACTCGTTCGATGCAACCGGTAACGTCAATGTGATGCGCGATGCGCTCGAGTGCTCGCATCGTGGTTGGGGCGTTTCCGTCATTATTGGCGTGGCGCCTGCGGGCGCTGAAATCAGTACGCGTCCATTCCAGTTAGTGACGGGGCGTATTTGGAAAGGCACGGCTTTCGGCGGTGCTAAAGGCCGTACCGATGTGCCCAAGTTTGTCGATTGGTACATGGACGGCAAAATCGAGATTGATCCAATGATTACGCATAAATTGTCGCTAGACGACATCAATACCGCGTTTGATCTGATGCACAGTGGCGAAAGTATTCGCTCGGTGGTGGAATTCTGATGGAGGTTATTGCCGAGAACAAAAGTCACGGCGGCCGCCAATTGGTGATTCGTCATCCAGCGGCATCAACACAATGTGCTATGACGTTTGCGTTATTCCTGCCCCCCGGCGAGGGGCCATTCCCTGTGCTTTGGTACTTGTCGGGTCTCACCTGTAGCCATGCCAACGTTATGGAAAAAGGCGAATACCGACGCGTCGCCGCAGCGCTGGGTATTGCGGTGATCTGCCCAGATACCAGTCCCCGCGGAGATGATGTGCCGGGTGCTGACCCTGCAGATTGGCAGTTTGGCCAAGGTGCCGGCTTTTATGTGAATGCCACTGAAGCGCCCTACAGTCAGCATTATCAAATGCATGACTACATCATGCGCGAACTACCCGAGCTAGTATTTAATGCTTATCCGTTAGACCGCACACGGCAAAGTATTTTTGGGCACTCAATGGGCGGGCACGGCGCGATCGTAGCGGCGCTGCGTAATCCAGGTGTATTCAAAAGCTGTTCGGCCTTTGCACCGATTACCCAGCCCTCAACTGCCGACTGGACCCAACGCGCATTTAGCGAGTATTTGGGCAGTGACACCGCTGCTTGGCGCGCGTGGGACAGCGTTTGTTTAATTGAAGACGGTGCGCGTATAGACGAGCTACTGGTTGACCAGGGTGCTGCCGATGCCTTCCTCGAAGATGGCTTGCGGCCACAGCTGCTAGCGAAGGCTTGCGCCGATGCCGATATCAATCTGACTTTACAGATGCAGAGCGGCTACGATCATTCGTACTTCTTTATTTCGAGCTTCATGGAAGCACATGTGCGCTGGCATGCAGCGCGCCTGTGAGTCACTTAATGCGCAATTTAACCGTTAATGCAGCTTCAACAAGGCATTGACGTGTTCGCGCATTACCATTTAAACGCATGAAATAAATGACATTGTCCATGCGCCCGGGCTGCCGCCAAACCAAGGTAATATAAAGCGCGCAACAATAGGTTGAATTTGCAAAACCAAAAAGGCACTGGTAAGTAGGGTCAATGCAAACGCAGGCATTAATTATCGTAAAAAGAAAAGCGTCAATGTTGCCATGTCTAAAAAAGAGGACGGCATGAAACATATTTTGTCACCTACATCGATGTTAACCGCGCTTTGCCTATCTGCGGCCTGTTGGACGCGGGCTGTTTCTGCCGACGAATGGGTGCGTCAAGTGGGCGTCACGGGTTTCATCTTTGGCATGGAGGGCACGGCAGGTGTTCACGGCGGGTGTTAAGGGTGCAAGCGTCAACGTTGATCTGGCTATTTGCGATGTTGTGAGTGATCTCGATGGGGCGCTTACGTTTTATACAGATGGGTCTAATGGCACGTGGGGCTATTGGGGTCGTTACGAATACATGAGACTCACCGACGATCCAGTAAAGCAGTTTAGCGCTACTGATATCGGCCCAGGCCTGTTAGTTGAAGGCTCCTTCAAATCAGAAGTAACTATTTTAGATGGCGGATTAACCTACAACCTGTCGGAAGCTGTGTCGTTATTAGCTGGTGTGCGTCACTGGAATATTGATAACAAGATCAGTGCTGAGGCCGGTATTGCGGATACCACACTGCGCGATGTGAAGGTGAGTGGATCGCAAGGTATTACCGATGGATTCATCGGTGCCCGTATCCGTGTTCCTTTCAGCGAGCGTTGGAGCGGTACTTTTCGTTTTGATGTCGGTCAGGGAGATTCTGAATTTAGCCGCCAAGCGATGGCTATGGCCAATTATCACATCACCGATCGTTGGACGTCGTCAATTGGCTATCGTAACCTTTCGGTTGATTATAAAGACGGCGATTTCATGTTTGATATGGCCAATGAAGGCGTTCAGGTTGCGTTGCTTTACCAGCTTTAAGTCGTCATAGCACAGGCAACAATGCGCGGCCTCTTGACACCTAATTTATCGGAGTACTGAAATGAATCGATCTCTCAAACTTGCACATTATGTAGTCAATACCAACAATATTACGGCAATGCGCGACTGGTATTGCACGGTGCTCGATGCCGAGGTGGTTTTTGAAAACGAGATGATGTGTTTCATCACTTACGACGACGAGCATCATCGTTTGGCTTTTATGACCCCGCCGGGCGGTGTTACTGAAAAGCCAGCCAATTCTGCAGGGCTCATGCACACCGCGTTCACCTTTCCCGACCTGCGCACGCTACTCGACCACTATTCACACCTGAAGGCACTGAGCATTACACCGCAAGTGCCGGTGCAGCATGGCCCCACCACATCACTGTATTACCGCGATCCAGATGGTGCTTTTGCCGAGCTGCAAGTTGATAACTTTACAACTGCGCAAGCAGCGACTGACTTTATGCATACTCAGGAATATGCCGATGATCCGCTAGGACCCGTGTTTGACCCACAGCTTATGCTAGATTTGTTGAATCAAGGGACGCCTGAACAAACATTAACCACCCGCGCATGGGCGGCATCAGGACCCGACATGCCCCATCCGTTAGCGCTATTTGCAGGGCAGCAGTAAACCCTAATTAAACGCAACGCTATCCAGGGTGCAATAGGCGCCTGCAGCAACGCTTAAAATGAATCTGCGTTAATACCGCATAGCGTCTAGCTGGCAATAAGCGC
>CAWUXF010000077.1:0-21775 GCA_963926325.1 uncultured Luminiphilus sp.
ACCAAGGCAATACTCACTATCGGCTCGCCAATCGGGCCTAAGTGATCAGCGAGCGCCAATTGCGTCATGGTGATTCCCGGCAGGCTGGCGGCGTCAGGTTGGTACACAGATGACAGTAGAATAATCAGCGCTGTGCAGGTACAGAGAATCATCGTGTCGATAAAAACACTGAGTGCCTGTATCAAACCTTGCGACATTGGATGCGGCACATCGGCGACAGCGGCGACGTTCGGAGCTGTACCTAGCCCCGCCTCATTCGAAAACAATCCACGCCGCGCACCTTGCATGACCGCCGCGGCTAAGCCCCCTCCAACAACCTGCTCTAAACCAAAAGCGGAGCGGACAATATGCATCAACGCCGCAGGCACCTCGGTAATATTAATAACGACGACAATCATAGCCGCTGAAAAATAACCAACTACCATAATCGGCACGATTATTTCTGAAAACAGTGCAATGCGACGGATACCGCCAAACATAATGGCGCCCATGACCGCCGTCAGTACCAACCCCGACTGCCATGTAGGGATATCAAAAGCCGATGCCAGAGAATTGGTGACCACATATGATTGCACCGCATTAAATCCAATGCCAATAGTGAGCAGCAATAAGATCGAATAAACCACCGGCAGCCAACGCCAACCGAGTCCATAGTGCATATAAAAGGCAGGGCCGCCGCGGAAGTTGTCACCCGCATGGCGACGCTTAAATAGTTGCGCTAGCGCGCATTCAAACAAGCTTGTCGCCATGCCGAGAAGTGCAATCAGCCACATCCAAAACAAGGCGCCGGCTCCGCCCAGTGTAATCGCAACCGCGACACCAGCAATGTTTCCGCCCCCGACACGCCCAGCAATGCTGACTACTAAGGCCTGAAATCCGCTGATACCTCGACCACTACTCCGTAAGCGACTCTGAAATAGGCCACTAAACATTGCACCAAATAGACGCAGCTGAACCCATTGAGAGCCCATACTGAAACGGATACCTACCGCCAACAACGCCACAATTAGCACATACGACCACAACCAATCAGTTAGCGTCGCTAACATTACTTTTCTCCGTCTAATCTGTGGGGTTAATCGGGTCTCAGCTACCGAGTAAACCTGTAATCAATATCATCGCAATCGCTGGCACCGCCAAAAAACGCACCAGAACATGCCACGTAGCAAAATTTCCATCACTCATTTGCAGTTCAGCTTCGCTGTATTTCCGCAGCATCACCCAGCCGGCAAATACAGAGATCAACAAACCACCTGCAGGCAAAAGCAATTTTGTAGGTAGTGCATCGGCTAAATCATTGAAGTTCAGTCCAGCCATTCGAACATCTGCAATCACGTTGTACGAGAGAACCGAGGCAATGCTACACAAGGTCACAGCTAAAACGACAATGGCAACACTCAGGTGCCGACTCATTTTAAAGCGTTCATCAACCCAGGCGGTGACAGACTCCAGTAAGCCGACCATCGAAGTAATACCCGCAACAGAGAGCATCACAAAAAACAAAACCGCGAAAACATGTCCGCCTGGCATTTGAGCAAATGCGACAGGCAATGTCTGGAAAATCAACCCGGCGCCGCTCGCAATATCGAGGCCGTGGTGAAAAACCGCAGGGAAAACAACAAAGCCGGCCAGCATCGCAACCAGCGTATCTGCAAAAACAACGATGATTGCAGCGCGAGGAATCGAAAAATCTCTTGGCAAATAGGCGCCATAAGTCATCATTCCACCCATAGCAACACCGAGCGAAAAGAATGCTTGCCCAATTGCAGCCAAGAAAGTGTCGCCGGTGACTTTGCTGAAGTCGGGGGTGAAAAGCCAATCTAACGTCTCAACAAAACCACCCGCGAAAATATTGTAGATGCCCAAGCCGATCAGCAATACAAACATCAGTGGCATCATGATAACTACTGCGCGCTCAATACCGCCCTTAACCCCCGCAAAAATAATGGTGCCGGCAATCAAATTTCCAACCAAGGTCCACAACAACATGCCTGAGCCATCGGCGAGTACCGAGTCAAACTCCGCGTTAGCCATGGCAGCATCGATGCCGACAAAACCAGTCATAATTGCTTTGCCCAAATACCAAAGTACCCAACCGACAACAACCGCATAGGTAATTGAAATGACAAAGGCTGTAAAAACACCCATGCCACCCACTAGACCCCAATGCCGCGAGCGCCCCGATTCCACTGCCACATTACTCATCGCTTTGGGAGCGCTTTGCTGACCGCGGCGGCCAATCATCAATTCCGCAATTAAACACGGCACACCAATACCAAATGCGCACGCCAGATAGATCAGAATAAAGGCAGAGCCACCATTTTCACCGGTGACGTAAGGGAATCGCCATATATTACCCAGACCTACGGCAAATCCCACCGAGGCCATAACAAAAGCGAAACGACTCGACCAGTTCTGTGGCGCAGCTGACATATTATTATTCTCCTAAAATTCGACGGATCGCTCACCTGTAGAACTGAATGCGACATCTCGATCAGTCGCGATGATGCACGGCTACAACACAATAGCCAAGCCCCGCGTTTTGTCGAGGATAAATGATGTTCAAGCGACTAGGTAGCACCGTCACTTTATCGATAAATATCCAAACTCACTGACTGCATTAAAAGCTAAACAGGGAGTATCTAATTAGCGGTTAACGCGCCCTCAAAGATTACATCGAAACCACGTCCATTGGGCACTGCCATGATCACGAGTGCATCGCGCAATCCTTGATTATTGGTGGCAGGCCCAGCCAAATTTAGCGCGACTTTGTATCGCCGATCGGTAAGAGACACATTACCTGCAACAGCTAGTTCGCCTGATAAGGTAACCACTTCACCAGTGACCTCCCCAGACTGGCCGTTAATATCTAAGACATAGGTGCCCAAAGCAACGTCACCACTATTGGCAGTCCAGGCCGCATTTTGCCAAGTCAGGCGTCCCTGCATGCTATGTAGTCGCTGATCAGTGACCCGTAACGAGCCAATCTCCGCGCGCAAGCTGCCGCCGATATAGAGCGGCGCAAAGCGACGAGCCAACGCCACGTCAACTTGAGCGCTCACCTGATTCATATCGAAGGATTCACGTCCTCGAACAATCAACTCACCCACAAAGCGCTGGCCACCCCAGCGAGTTTCTAATTGCACGGTTGGCTTAAACAGTAGCAGCGAAAACGGGTTCAGTTGCCAAGTTATTCGGCCGAGAACAAAATCGCCTTGCGGTAATTTAAACCGTGCACGCGCCGCCTGCCCCTGCCAAAGCGTCCCCGAGATACCGTCAAGCGCCAACTGACTCGGTAATACGCTCCCAATGATACGTGCGGGGATAGTCATCAGCAGTAATAACAAAAACAGTACCAGTGCCAGCAGCAGCCATCGC
The DNA here is from genome assembly GCA_963926325.1 of uncultured Luminiphilus sp. Taxonomy (GTDB): domain Bacteria; phylum Pseudomonadota; class Gammaproteobacteria; order Pseudomonadales; family Halieaceae; genus Luminiphilus. The sequence goes on from CAWUXF010000077.1 coordinate 3,379, forward strand.
CGATTTATGGCGCGTAACAAGCGAAAAAAACTCATCGTACCGCTGCCACTTGTACCGAAACATTGACGCGACCGCCGCGACCCGCCTGGCTAATGGACAAATCAATAATCGCTAATCCGTCGCTAGTTTCAGCCCGATGCAGCCATTTCACTAAGCTATCGTAATCGACATCCTCAAAGCGCACTTGGACCTCCCCACGACTATTTGGTTGAAGTCGTTTAACAGGCAGCTGCAATGCTTTACTCGAGCGGCTAATGAGCGCGGTCAAACTACCCCCGGACGCGCTGTCCGACTGACTACGCAATGTCATCAATTGAGCTACTTTCATGTCGACCCGAGCGAGCAACTCTGCCGCCGAGGTATTATTGGACGCCATTTGCGTGCGCTTAGCTGACACGGGTGACAGAAGTCCCTGAAAGATCAACCAACCCACAACAAACACAGTCAGCAGCAGCAGTGCTGCCTGATCACGCTGACCAAAGCTATTAAACCAAGCTTTCATACACCATCCTCAATACGCAGACGCGCCCTGACCTGCCCGGCAGCAGCGCTTGAGCTTTCTAACGTCGCGTCTAACTTCGCTGCGGCCAGACGGTTTCGAAGGCTCTCTACCGCAGCATAGTCAGGCGCCATGATGTTTAATCTGATCTCGCGGGCGCCGGCACTGTAGTTTAACGTTGTCAAACTCACGCCATCGGTGGCGGCGAGTGCAACGCTCACGCGCTGTAAAAAAGGCATTAACGCCACACCACCACTGACATTAACTAAACTTTTAAGCTGTCGATCTAATTGCTTCTCGACATCAACAACCGCCCCCTTAGGATTCGCCCGTCTATAACTCTCCTGAATGGCGCTACGAAGCACGTTGTTTTCCGCACTCAACTGGCGCAACTGCAAGAATTCAGAACCCAGCTGTAACAGCAGTGCGACGCCAGCGGCGATCGCTACATTGCGCCAAAGCCCCCACCAACGCGCCACCGGAAGACGCGGTGCAAAGTCACCTTGACGCAAATCTAGCGCATCTACGGGATTTTCGGTCAGCAACAATGCGGTCGCAAAATTACCTTGTCGCCACTGTACTTTGTCATGCCAATCTGGGGGGATAACAGCGAGCGCAGCATCTCGATCTTCACCATAAACCACCAATGCCGAAGGCATAGATTCCGCGGCAGACAGCAACAGTGGCAAGAGTGATGATTCTATCCGCGTGCCGGTATTTTCGGCGTCGCGCAGTAGCGTACTGTCCTGCTCAAACAACAGGGTCCACTCACCGGACTGCCAAGGCAATAGCATCGGTTCTGGCAAGTAGCGCACTGATTGCTGAGAGTGTGTCTCCAGCGCATGCTGCCACGCCTCCATGATCGTATACCGACACACAGCCACCCGATAACTATCATCGGCGATACGTTGATGTGCGAAGTGCAGGGTCGCCACATCCTCAACCAGATTCTCTTCTAGCATGAAGGGTAATGACTTACGTAAATGCTTGGACTCATCCGGCGTGGTATCGAGCACCAGCAATCGCAATTGATCACCTGGAGCGGCGAAGATGACATCAGAAGGGAGTTCGATATCGGCCGTCATAGGCACGCAATGCGCAGCGCCAGCACGCCAGAGCACGGGCTCACCTTCATGCAAACGGATCACTGACAAATTAGTACTCGAATTCATAGAATGTATGCTATCCATTAGTTCGCTATAGGATCAAAATACGTTGATTACTATTGACTCAATCGGCATTACCGGAGCCCACTTAGCCAGCTTCACAGCGCGCCTAAGCTTCGGTAACGCGCAGTAATTTTTCGCTGCTGACGCTCCAGCACACTGTACAGATGCTGCTCACGGTCGGCAATCTCGACCTGCGCATCCAGTAAGAACCAATCGCTACGCTGGGTAAGTAATGGCTCAATGCTACTGATATCTTGACCGGCAAAAATAGGCTGTGCAAATAGTGTTTCTATAGTGTCCCAGCGGCCTTCCTCACGGGCCTCCCATAAAAACTCACCATCGATGAGTGAAAGTGGCTCAAGACTGTCCCCTAATACCAACGAACGAAGAATCGGTAATGATGCCGTCAACACATTGAGCTCGGTACCGGCGCTTGGCCAAACCGTCACCAGTGGCGCAAGGGCCCGAAAAACCTCTTCAGTCATGCCCCTAACTGCACGCAACTCACTGATACTCATCAAAGCTTGATTAGCGGGATAATAGGGCGGCGTAAGATTGCGATAATTATCGGCCTCGGCTCCCTGGGGTCGTGGTTCGTTATCGCCATCCATAAAATCACATATAACTTCGGTCATTGCGATTGCTTCTTGCTGGGTCAATGCAACGTCTTCTCCCTCTAGAACCTGTAACAATCGAATGAACTGCTGTTGTGAGGGTGACCGCGGTTCTTCCTGTGATGCCGACTCAGCGCCGCCTGCTCCGGTCTCAGTAGCATCATCTTCATCCGTTCCAGCGGCGATATTTGAGACCAAGTTATTGAGGTTAAAGCGTCCCTGTAAATCCTCTAAACGTCCCGACAGCCAACCACCGCCATCAAGCGGATAGGGTGAACTGTCTTGAGCCCACAACTCGGTTAGATTATCTTTTGGACTTTCAGTTATCGAATCTTCATCAACATCTAAACGCAGTGCCATAGCCGCTAAGTCTTCAGCCCCTAGCAAATACTCCCAAGATTGTTCTTGCACAAAATTATTTGCCGAACGCTGCATATGTAGCGTGAAGTCGCGTTGTAAACCCACCATCAGCGCAGCCGCTACCGCAAAAATCAGCAGGGCCACAACCAACGCTGCCCCGCGCTGACGTCTATGGGACTCGGAGGCGAAGCCCAGCGGATAGCGATTATTGTGGATACGATGGCAGCGCATAAATTCGGTGCACCTCCCCCCAATCTTCAAGAGACAGTATGAGCTCAAGTGCCGCAGGTGGATTAACTGTAGCATTAGGTCTGGTCACATCAGACACCCAGCTTGATTGCCACTGGCGTCGGTCAATATCGACGCCACGGCCAATATTCAGCTCTGAGAGTGCAGGTAAAAAAAGCAGTTCAACAAATTCAACGCCAGACAACAGCTCTACCACTTGGGGGTCGATGGCACTAGATCGATCCAGCACAGGCCAACTCAACCGCTGCAGTCGACCATCCTCTAGGCGGTAAGAAACCCGTTGCAGCCCGCTTCTAGGCGCAGACACCGTATTATGCCAACCGGCATGAGTCAGACTCAGCATCTCTCGAGCCAGGTCGCCCCCGGTCAGGGATGACTCGAGCTGTCCGAACTCGTCGCGTACCGGACGATTAACAAGCTGACGAATATCGCGAGAGATCAACGTGAGGGCCCGATTAACTTCGTGCAATCGCACCGCTTCGCTGCGTTGACTATCGACGCCAATTATAACAGTCGACAAGGTGGTATAGCCTGTGATCGCGACGAACGCAGTAATCGCCATTGCAATCAAGACTTCCAGCAACGTGAAGCCATCGCTTTTACTGTGTGGCAACGGGTTGCTCCGGAGACACAAACGCGGTCAATGTTTGCAGCGGTCGATCTTCATCTGCTTCAGTTGCCGCAACACGTATTTCAATACGATAGAAATTCGGGATTTCTGTCGATTCCCGTCGGAGCCACCAATACCAGGTACGATTTGCCATCTCCGCCTCGCCACTGGCTTCACTCAGCGATAGGGTTTGCTCTTTAGCCATCATCAAACGTAATTCCGTCAGTTTGTTGCTAGCAACCCAACTGGCGATAGTGCGATCACGTAGATATTCGGTACCATCGATTTGCTGAAACAAAGTGAATAAAAGTGCCGGAAGCGTCACCGCCACCACGGCCAGTGCGACCATAACCTCGATCAGCGTAAAACCTGCCGCTCTCCGCTTAACGCGCATCAACACCCTCCTCAACGGCCTCACCCTTTGGCAACAATTCACTGCGTCCGAGTAAGTCCCACTGCAATCGATAGAGAAGCTCCCCGGTTTGCTGGTCGATAAAATCAAGCTCCCCAGGGGTAACTTCACCACCGGCAAAAAACACCAACTGTGGCTGCGGCATAACGTCGAGCGGCGGCACTGTTAATTCAATATCTGGCTGACCGCCAAGTGATAGTGCTAGTGTCGTGGCTTCAGGCGCAGCAAAATCGACTAAGACATCGCCACTACCTCTCGGTGCTGCCCATCCCTGATCATAGGCGCGCAGCCACTGGCCGCGAATAGTGGCATCGAAATTATCAGCATCTACACTAAGATACAGCCCGTGATCGACGCCAGACATTTCCGCTTCATTCTGCACATACAGCATTATCGAAGCCAGATTGCGCACCGAGTCAGCTAATTCAATATCGCGCCCACCGTTGCCCACATTTAACGACACTAAGCTGGTTAACATCACAATAATCAGGAGCGCCACCAGCAGTTCGATCAGACTAAAGCCTGCGCTCTTGTAGGCCGATCTGCTCGCAATGGATGCCATGGGTTTAACGAACATAGCGCGCCCGCCAGGCATTAGTTGTCTTTGTTTTTCCAATTACCAATATCAGCACTCTGGCCTTCGCCACCAGCGAGGCCATCGGCACCCATTGAATAGAGGTCAATTTCACCATTTTCGCCCGGTGACAAATAAAGATATTCACGCCCCCAGGGATCAACTGGCATCTCTGATAAGTAACCGCCCTGCTTAAAATTACGAGGCTCTGGGTCCAACGAAGTTGGTTCAATCAAGGACACTAGGCCTTGCTCGGTGCTCGGATAAATATAATTGTCGAGTCGATAAATCTTTAGTGCGGTCTCAATCGACTTAAAATCCGCATAAACTTTTTGCACGCGCGCATCGTCGGCGCTATTCAGCACTGTCGGGGCAACGACACTGATCAAAAGCCCCATAATCACCAAGACCACCAGAATCTCTATTAACGAGAAGCCTCGCGAACTCATGGTACGGCCTTGCATCGCTTCAAGTTTATGACACGCGACGTTAGCTTGAAGATTTACATTCATTAGATCACCTCACCATCGTATTCAAATCAAAAATTGGCAGTAATATCGCCAACACAATCGTCAACACCAAACCGCCCATCACCACGACCATTAACGGCTCGAATAAGCCCATTAAGGTACCCAACGTCATTTCTAATTCACGCTCTTGATTTTTCGCCGAGCGCGACAGCATCGTCTCCAAGTCGCCACTGGTCTCTCCGGAGGCGACCATATGCACCATCATAGGCGGAAAAAATTTCTCTTGCGCCAAGGAACGATGCAAGCTGCTTCCCTCTTGAACCCTAACCGCAACCGACTGCGCTGTTGCGCGTAACACTAGATTGCTCATTACTGCACTGGCGATGCGTAAAGCATCCAGCAAAGGAACACCCGAAGCCATCAGGATGCTCAGTGTTGAAGAGAAGCGGGCCGTATCGATACCCACAATGACGCTTCGAATTCCTGGTAACGTCAATAATGCACGATGCCACAAACGGCGGCGACCTGGATCTTGTAATAAACGCTGAAATATAATCACCAAAACGATGATCGAAAAAAACAACGCAAGACCGTAATCTCGCAGGAAGTCACTGCTCGCTATTAAGGCAACAGTCAGTGGCGGCAGCGCCTTCTTCGTATGCGCAAATATGCCCACAAGTTCGGGCACAACGAACACCATGAGGGCCGTCACTACTGCAATCGCAACCGCGACCAATACAAACGGATAAATAAGCGCCATTTGTAGCTTTTGTGCGGTGTGTTGCCGATTTTCTGTATAGTCGGCTAGCTGCTCTAGTACGGGTGCTAATTGCCCCGCTTGCTCCCCCGCATTGACCATAGCCCGATACATATCGTCGAAAGCCGCAGGAAATTGCTCCAGTGCATTAGCGAGGCTGTAGCCCTCAGAGACCTTTGATCTAACCTGCAGTAGCAAAGCTTTGGTCGATGCTTTTCGGGTTTGTTCGGCAGTGGCTTGAAGGCAAGCATCCAGTGGTAATGCCGAGGCCACCAAAGTGGCTAACTGCCGAGTGATCAGTGCCACTTCACTGGCGCTCAATCGCGGCTTAAACAGCGTCCTGCGCAGCGTCGATGACCCTCCCGCCCCAACGGCACGACCACTCGCTTCAGTTACCTCGACCGGACGCAGCTGACGATCACGTAACTGCCCGCGAATAGCGCGTTCCGAGTCACCCTCTAAAACACCTTTGACTAACTTGCCATCGGTGTTGAGCGCTTTATAACGAAATGCAGGCATCGCTTATTTGACAGCCGTTACACGCAAGACTTCTTCGATGGTGGTGTCGCCAGCAAGAATGCGCTGGCGACCATCAACTGCGATATCCGGATAATGACGTCGCGCACTTTCGAGCATGACTTGCTCACCAACCCCTTCATGTATCAATGCGCGCAGCGCGTCATCGATTTCGATCAATTCATAAATACCGGTGCGGCCACGATAGCCCGTCATGTTGCATTTTGTGCAGCCGGTTGCACGACAAATCGTCACCGGTTCGTCAGTGGTGACTTGTAACAAATCACGTTCGGCAGGGCTGGGGTCATTCGACTGCTTGCAGTGAGGACACAACAAGCGAACCAAACGTTGCGCCATAACAGCAACTAGACTCGACGATAATAAGAAAGGTTCCACGCCCATATCCTGTAAGCGTGTTACCGCACCAATCGCAGTATTAGTATGTAAAGTCGACAGAACTAAGTGTCCGGTTAACGATGCCTGCACGGCGATTTCAGCGGTTTCTAAATCGCGTATTTCACCGACCATGACAACATCTGGATCCTGCCGCAGGACCGCGCGTAGCCCACGTGCAAAGGTCATATCAACTTTGGTATTCACCTGTGTTTGTCCGATGCCCGGCAGCATATATTCGACAGGATCTTCAATGGTGAGAATATTACGGGATGTTTCGTTGATGCTCGACAGCCCGGCATACAGCGTTGTGGTTTTTCCCGAGCCGGTGGGGCCTGTCACTAAAATAATACCATGTGGATTCGCAAGCGCTCGCTTGTACCCCTGGGAGACCTGCTCGTTCATATCGAGTTGTTTTAGTTCAAGCTGACCCGCTTGTTTATCCAATAAACGCAATACCACGCGCTCACCATGGGCAGAGGGCATCGTCGACATTCGAATATCCACCGCATGACCGGCGATACGCACCGAGATTCGTCCGTCCTGTGGCACGCGTTTTTCAGCGATATCTAATTTGGCCATCACTTTTAAGCGCGACACCAGCAGCGATGCCAACATCCGTTTGGGTGAGAGCACCTCAGCCAATACGCCGTCGATCCGATAGCGGATACTCAACCGATCTTCAAAGGTCTCAATATGGATGTCAGACGCCTGATCTTTGATAGCCTGCGACAGAATCGCGTTGATCAGCCGAATAATCGGCGCATCGTCTTCTGCATCCATCAAATCACCCAGATCGGGCATTTCATCTACAAGACGCGATAGATCGACGTCAGCGCCAATGTCTTCTGCCATTTGCGCTGCTTGATTATTGGTACGCTGATACGCCGCGCTAAGTCGCGCGCGGAAAACGGCTTCAGTTAACGCCTCATGCTCGAAATTCGCGCCGACAAAGCGGCGCACTTCAAGCAAGACATTCATTTTCAGTGGCGGAATATACAGCAGGGTTACCTGCGCTGCCTGACGCTCAAGCAACACGCCATTTGCTTTCGCAAAACTGAATGGCAGCAAATCTGGGGCAGACGTCTGAACATCGGCCTCGACCTCTCCCAGTAATCCGGCAGCTACCGCTACTTGATCATTGGTATCGCTCATTCCTGGCTCGTTTCATCGACTAAAACTGGCAGTGCTTGAACTTGCTCTTCCCAGGTAGGCATGACCGGTAGGTTACCGTCATCTAGGAACATCAAACCACGTTCCCTGCGTTCTAACTGCTGGTCGCGGATATAACGGTACTTCTGCGCAGTCGCACCAGACAAATCATCATCATCACGAATAATTGTAGAGCGTATGAATACCAACAAATTTGACTTCGTCACCGACACCACATCACTGCGAAACAATCGTCCAAAGAACGGAATGTCGCCCAGCAGGGGGACTTTCTGTTCGCTGTTTTGAACATCGTCTTTTACCAAGCCACCTAAGACCACTACCGCACCATCTTTAGCGAGCACTTTTGTCTCAATTTTACGTTCGTTGGTAATAACGTCAGACGCTACTAGCAACTGCTGGCTGATGCTCGACACCTCTTGCACGATGTCCATGACCACTGAATCACCTTCATTCACTTGCGGTGTGACGCGCAAGGTGATTCCCACATTTTGTCGCTCGATAGTTTGAAACGGATTCGCCGCGCCATTGGCTGATCCGGTATTGGAATAAGAACCCGTTACAAACGGTACCTGCTGACCTACTGTGATATATGCCTCTTCATTATCGAGGGTCAGTAGACTCGGTGTAGATAAGATATTGGCGTTACCCTGGCTTTGTAATGCATTTAAGATCACCGTCATTGAAAGAGAGTCATCAACTATTCCCCAACCTAAAGTCGTTCCTGGCACTTGCGACAGTGCACCGGCTAAATCACGAACACCTATTTCATTGCTTGTGCTGTCACTCGGAAGAATTGCACCAGCAATAGCAGCATTGCGCGCTTGTTGTGCGGAGCTTGAACTGATATTGCTGCCATACAAACCACTGTCGTTGGCAAACAGCCACTGTAAACCCAGCTCTTGCCCCTCAACGGCCTCCATCTCGACGATAATAGCCTCGACCAACACCTGTGCGCGTCGAATATCTAGCTTGGCAATGACCGACGCAAGCGCAGCCATCTCGTCGGCATCCGCGGTGATGATCAGTGCGTTGGTACCGACATCGGCTTCAATGGTTGAATTACCCGAATTTGAGCGCTGTCGTTTGCCATCGTCATCCATGCGCGTAATATTTTGCATGACGCGGGTTAGCACTTCGGCAACCTCACTGGCATTCGCATACTCAAGGTAGACAACCCTGACGTTACCGCTCTGCTCCAGCGGCGTGTCGAGCACCTCGACTAAACGTCGAATACGCTGAAGATTAAGCTCATCGGCAGTCACCACAATACTGTTAGTGCGCTTATCGGCAACCAGTGTTACTTCTTTATCAGCGCTGCCCTCCTCACCTTTAGATTTCTCTAACGCATTGAGCATTTGAACTAGATCTTCAGCGACACCGTAGCGTAATTTAATCACTTCTGTTGTTTGGATGGCCGACTGATCCATGCGCTCAATGATGTCGAGAATTCGTCCAATATTTGAACGCAAATCAGAAATAATAATGGCATTACTCGGCGCATAAGCGGCCATGTGCGCCTGCTGTGGCACTAAAGGCCGCAACACGGGAATCAGCTTAGCGGCAGAAACATTATTTAACCTGACAACTTGCGTAACGTACTCGTCATTTTTAAGCGTATCCTCTTCATCGGCTAGCGGTACAGGCGATGAGCGTGCATCTTTATTCTGAATGACACGAATCACATTGCCGGTGCGCACCGCGGTATAGCCGTGTACGTCAAGAATGGATAGAAATAAATCGTACAACTCAGATTTAGTGACGGGCTTTGAAGAGACGACCTTGACCTTGCCTTTGACATTGGGGTCAACCACGATGGTTGTACCGGTAACATCAGCAACAAATTTAATCAGCTCCTGAATATCGGTATCCTTTAGGTTAACCGTGTACTCCTGGGCGCTCACAGGCACTGTGACACCAAACGACAACGCGATAACGCAGACGGCCGCACAACTTCGCAAACGAGTGCGCCAAAAATTTAACTGCAACATACAAAATAGCATTTTTGGGTATTGCTCCTGTTAAAGACTACCAAGGCTGACACTAATAGTAACCGAGGTACCTCGTCGTTCAACTTCAAAAGTAGCATCGCGAGCGTTGCGCATCGTTTGATAGAGTCGCACAGTATTGGCCGGGTCGCTTAACGGCATGCCATTGACCGCAACCACCACATCTCCCGCCTCAAAACCGAACGCACGAAACTGATCAGGATTACGACCCGGCGCAATTCTATAACCCTTGAGACCATCGTCACCGCGAACGGCGGAGACTGTCACTAAGTCGGCAAGGGCCTGTGGATTCTCGTAAAGCTGTTGCCGGTAACCCGCAGCCAAATCGATAGATTCAGCCGTATCGATACGAATTTCCGCGCTGCCCGTCGATGTCGTCTTCGGGTCTTGCCGGGTGTTATTTTGACCGAAACTCGGCCGCGTATTGTTAACATATGCCGCTGCGCCAGTGACCGTAACTCCGGACTTGGTCTCGTCGTATAGCACCAGCAACTCATAGGTGCCGTTGTTATCAAGTACGACCTGCGCCGGCATGACTTTAGCTACCTTAACCGAACCTGCGACCGGCAGGGCATCACCCACGGCGTAATTAGACTGCCGCTTCTTACTCTCGATAATAGCGGTTCCAAGTCCGTCCTCAGTGGACGCGACAATACCCGTTAAAATCAGATCGAGGGTCGTTTCCCTAGCACCCTGTTCAATACCTTCACGGGGATTACTTGATGGCACGATGCTAGCGGCTAAGACCGCCTCTGTTACCGGCTCGCCAAAGAGTCCTAATTCAAGCAAGCTGGATACGTCGATGCTCTGAGACTCAACGGTCGTGGCCGCCGACGTCACTGGATTGATGAGCGCTGCATTAGATACGTTGATTGCTTGGCTCGGCCACATCGCCCAAAAGAGACTAGCGCTGCTGTGCACGCCCCAGAGCAACAGGAATAAGAAAACCACCTGCTGTAACCTAGCCAAAGACTCGGGCTGAGAAACCCGCTGCACAGCCGCTGCCGCACGACTGTATAACTGATTAAATTGCTTGGCACTGTTTGCGTCCATCATCCTGCTCGCTGTCCGCTTACTTTTCGTAAGCCACTCAAACGCCATGGCGGCATCAAAAACCGAGGCCTCTCCGTCTTATAACCAACGCGATGCGCGCTGACTCGTCAATAGAATGATCCCTGTTGCACGACACTTGCGGCCTCACCGGTTCGTGAGCGCCTATTTGCTCGCTGAAACCGGCCATTACGCCGGTAATCACTGCGCTAAAAGCACAATACTCAACGTCTTATTTAGAAGATGAGAGGATAGCAGAGGGCAGACAGGAATTCAGCACAAATCAATGTGACGATTGACGTCAAAATCGGTGCCAATTGTCACCAGCACATCGTCTATTAGGCAGTACAGATCAACAACTAATTAGACCCTAGCTCTGGCACCTCAACACGCACCACGGGTGCATCGGGATAGAGTGCACAATCTGCTGATGACAACACCGCTTCAAACAGGTGGTGCGCCAGACCGTCAGGCAATGCCGCAGGCATCTCGTCAGGCGCCCAAACTACATAGCTGGCACTCACCTTTAATTCAACAACACCACCCAGATCATTATCGACCATGGCGCCATTAAGCTCACCTTGACTACGCGACGCAATATCGGCAACGCGCTCCGGTGGTGCCTCTGCCACAATCACACCGAATGCGTTATCCGCTAAGCGGCCTAAGACATCGGTGGTACGCAGCGTGCCTGCTAATTTTGCAGTCACCTTACGCAATACCCCGTCCCTGATATGACGTTGCGAAAGATTATCCATATCTTCGATGCCACATAACGTAATCGCCACCGCTGAAACTGGCCGATTACTTCGTCGCGCGCGGCCCAGCTCTCGCTCTAACTCTCTTTCTAGGCTAATCCGATTAGGTAGATGAGTAACCGGGTCCAACAACATCAGCTCAGCAGATTGTTGACTGTTCGCGGCGCGCTCCAAATAGAGTGGGATCATCTCTACGAAGCCATGAAGCAGGTCGCGATTAGCTGTAGAATCAAGCAGCTGAGCCCGTGGATCAGCACAATGCAAACTGCCGACCACAACACCAGCCTCTAACAGCGGCAACATATACACTTCTAATTTTTCAGATTGCGCTTCCAATACACCATAGCCTTCAGCCAAATAGCCTTCGATCGAATGAATGCCGGGGCTTTCTGAATAGAGAGAGGCTATTTCTGTAGAGTCTGCGGTGAACCTAACCATCCCGTAAAGAGATGACCAATCGTGCACCATGCCGCTTAGACGTCCTATTGGGTCGTGTAACCACAACTCTACTTCGCTACAGCCCAGCAGTCGTCTAAATCCAGTGACCGCATCGGCGAGCATTGTTTCTACCCGCTGCACGCGAATCAATTGCAGTTCTAGCTTGCGAGTTTCCTGCAAAAGATACCGACTTACATCGCAGGTTTCACGCACGCCAGCGGGTATCGGCGCTTCCAGAGGCAAACCTATATCGATCTCTTCAATAGGACTGCTTTTTGGGGTATGACTAGAATTCATGATCTCATCACTCGCCAACTAAAATAATCTACGCACAATAGTGCAAATCCTTTAAACTGTCATCACAACCTGCGGGGTGGCCTTGGCCTGAGACGCGAAAAGCGGACCCGTTGAACCTGAACCGGATAATACTGGCGTAGGGACAGGTGTAGCGACACTGAGCGCCTAGCCTCATTATCGCCCTGTTCTCCGCCGTTTGGAGACAGCTCAATGCACCAGCATCGTTCACTCGTAAGCACATGTCCACTATTACTCATAGTTGGACTACTACCCTTCTCAATCTCTGTAGCAATGGCGTCTCAGCTCGAAGAGATCTTGGTCACAGCTGACCTACTAGACCCCAGCGGAAAGCGCGTTAGTGTTACCGTTATTAATGCCGAGCAAATTGAGCAGCGCGCGGCGATTCATTTGGAGGATTTGTTATCAGCGGCTCCGAATATCACCGTTGCAAGCGGTGCATCGCGAGGTCGATTCTTTCAGATTCGCGGTGTTGGTGAACGCAGTCAATTTGTCGAGCCCGTTAACGCCTCGGTAGGCATGTCACTCGATGGTGTCGATATGACCGGTTTAGGGGCGGCTGCAACGGTCTACGATATGGCACAAGTTGAGATTTTACGAGGACCACAAGGCACCTTATATGGTGCCAATGCACTGGCTGGCTTAATTAACTTGCACTCCAACCGAGCGGATGCGGGCGACGTCGCCAAAATAAATGCGGGTATTGAGAGTAACGATGGCTATCGGGCTGGCATCGTCCTTGGCGGTGCGCTCAATGAGCAATGGTCAGCGCGGCTGGCCGGACAAACAACCGAGAGTGATGGCAACTATCACAATCGATGGCTGAATCGCCAAGACACCAACGCCCGCGACGAAACAAGCGTGAAAGGACTCCTAGCCTGGCAAAGCAACGAGCAGCGCCTCGAGCTCGGTATCTACCATATTGCTATCGACAACGGCTACGATGCATTTTCCCTCGACAATACGCGCGATACATTATCGGACCAGCCAGGTCGCGACCAATTAAACACCCATGCAATACGCCTAAATTGGCAGCGCAGTGGGCAAGTAGTCGATTGGACTACACAGCTGAGCAGCGCCAGTAGCGATACGGACTACAGTTATGACGAAGACTGGAGTTATGTCGGCATTGCGCCAGGCTGGGAATACAGTTCATTTGATCGCTATCAGCGCGACCGTGACATGCTCAGCGCCGAGCTGCGCGCCAACTCAAGCGCCAATTCAGGCGCCAATCACAACGCGACACTGAGTTGGGTCGCAGGTATTTACCTGCGCCGCGAACAAGAAGATTTACGTCGAGATTACACCTATCTAGAGTCACCTTTTAGCAGTGCGCTAACTATTCAAACTCACGCCTTGTTTGGCCAGGTAGATTGGTCATTATCAACCAGTTTGAGTGCATTTGCAGGCCTAAGGCTCGAGCAGCGAGATAGCGACTACAACGATAGCGCTGCGGTAGACGAAGACTTTGACGACACCTTATGGAGCGGCAAGATTGGTGTGCAATGGCAACTGAGTGACACCCACAATACCTATATAAGTATTGCTCGCGGGGTCCGTGGTGGCGGTGTCAACGCGGGCTTGCTGGCCAGCATTGGGACGTTTGAAACGCCGACAGATCTGCGCCAATTTGGTTTTTTTGATGCGGAGTCATTGCACAGCTTTGAATTGGGCTGGCAATACACCGACAGCGACAAGGGTCTGCAATCACGCCTGGCGATATTCATGATGTCGCGAGACGATCAACAGGCAAAAGGATCGCTGACCTTTCCAAGGAGCGACGGTTCAACCGCTTTTATTGACTACACTGACAATGCAACTAAAGGCAGTACTAGCGGCGTCGAATGGGAAGCTGCCTGGCAACTTACGGGGGAAGTGCAAATTAGTGGCGCACTGGGCTTGATCAATGCGGAGTTCGATCGCTATACCACCGCTAATGGCGAAGATCTGAGTGGCCGAGAGCAGCCCCACGCACCAAGCTGGCAATATCGAATCGCCGGTGACTGGCAGGTCGATACCGCTTGGTCGCTGGGGCTGGAGATGACGGCCATGGACAGCTTTTATTTCTCTGACAGACACGACACACGCTCGCCAAAACGAACGTTATTAAACGGCTATATTCGCTGGCAGCGAGATAGCTGGCAACTCCAACTCTGGGGTCGTAATCTAACCGATGAAAACTACTACAATCGCGGTTTCGGTAGCTTCGGTAACGACCCGCGTAAAGAGTATGCCGTAGAACCCTACTATCAGTTTGGTGAGCCGCGGATAATCGGCTTAACTGCCCAGTACAACTTAAACTAAGGAGTCTAACCATGCGTTTAACCGCGGAGCTAAGCTTATATCCATTGAGCGAGGACTACGAAAGTATCGTGCTCGCCTTTATCGAAACACTCATCAGCGAGCATCCAATAAGCGCCGTAACGAACTCTATGAGCACGCAAGTTACCGGTGAAAGCACCGCTGTTTTTTCCGCAATCGCGCTGGCGCTAGAGGCCAGTCACGCGCGCTTTGGCAAGCAAGTACTCGTCGCCAAGTTCATCCCCGAGCATTTCGTTGATATTGGCCCCGAGGGCTAAACATGGATCCTCTTGAGCTCGCTGCCGTCATACTTGCACTTTTGTATGTGCTACTTGCCATCAAAGAACATCGTAGCTGCTGGCTGGCCGGCGGCTTGAGTGCAGGTTTTTATGCCATTGTTTTTTGGCGTGTTGATCTCATCATGGAGGCTGCGCTGCAGCTGTTCTACATCGCTATGGCAATTTATGGCTGGCGGGTGTGGGCTGCAGACAATAGCCGTGAGACCCTGCAAATTCAGCGCTGGCCTTGGCGTAACCATGCCATAGCATTAGCCGCCATCGTAGGTGGTGCATGGATTCTGGGCGGATTGATGTCGACTTACACCAGCGCAGCGATGCCGTTTATTGACACGGGTACAACACTGGCCGCACTAATCACCACATGGATGGTTGCGCGTAAAGTGCTGGCGAACTGGATTTACTGGATATTGATCAATGCTGTCTCGATTTACTTGTACCTCAACCGCGGACTCGACCTCACCGCCGCATTATTTGGCGCTTATATCGTGCTCGCTGCCGCGGGATATTTACAGTGGCACCGACACTTAGAACAACAGCAAGACGTCGTTAGATCATGACAGCCGCGTCTTTAGTCACGCCGTTATCAGCACAGCAACAAGACAGGCTAAACAAAGTGCTCGGCCAGTGGCGACGCTGGACAACGACGTCAACGCTGTGCGACGCGCCACATGTCGTTACCCACCTACCCGCAGGTAGTGGCCATCGCGTGGTTCTAGTACAGTCAGGCTTGGACGGCCATAGCGCTACACAGCACTTTGTCATTCGATTCGCACATCGCCCTATCACAAGACCTGGCTACCAATTAACCAGTGAAGCAAACTGGATGTTACTCGCGCACCAACAACAGCTTGCGCCTGCGCCGGTATTCGTCGATATATTAAATGATGCGCTGGTAATGGATTACATTCCCCAGCGGATAGCGCCCATTTCAGCAGTCGAGATAGGCCAATTGCTTGATGCCATTCATCAGCTGCCGGCAAAGGGCCCATCGGTTGATCTCAAGGCAATTTATGTATCCTATCTAAAATGGACTGGGGCACTGTCACCGCCGAGTCATCGCGCTTTAATTGCCCCTCAAACTGAGCAAGCACCGAAGATCGCGTCTCAATGTGCATTACTGCCGGCAGATGACGAGGGATTCAATCGATGTCTGGCACTGCTCAGCGCAGGACCTCAATGCCTGTGTCACAATGACCTAACACGGGGCAATATCATCAACAGCCCATCCGGCATTGTTGCTATTGATTGGGAATACGCAGGCATCGGCAGCCCATGGTTCGATATCGCCGCAGCACTAGCTGACATATCAACAATTTCAAGCGAGGCGCCGAGGAAAGCTAAAATGACGGGCCAAGCGACCTCTGAACAACAAGTAGCGGATCGTCTAGCAATAGATCGACTGCCGACTGCTGCGCAGCAGGCACGCCAGCAACTCCTTGATGCCGCCGGTACAAAAGTCGTCGACGCCCCATTACTGACGGTTGCCGAGGCGGTTTACGATACCTTGGCATACGCCTGGAAATACACGCAAAACGAATTTGAAGATCCGGCCCCAGTGACTGACATTTATGCCGACTACGAATGCCAGCAAGCAGAGACCAGCGCCCTAGCGCTGCGCTTACGCAATGCAGCAAATTCAGCCGAGAGCGCGAAGCGATGAACACGCATTGGCATGTTTTAGGGGCCGGTGCCATCGGCGGTTTGTTTGCGCATCGCTTGAAGAAGGGCGGCGCGCATATCACACTGCTCAGTCATCGTGACTCAGTAAGCCAGCGAACCCTCAAGCTGGAGCATAACGACAGCACCACTGAAACTGTATTTCCTGTCTCTGTCACCAGCGAGAAATCTCAGATTCGACATTTACTTATCACGACTAAATCCTATGACGTGATGACCGCCGTTGCCGCAATCGCCCACAGACTGAGCAAGGATTGCCTCGCTGTCGTGATGGTCAACGGGCTCGGTTGGGAACAACCGTTGCGAGATCAGCATCCCGATTTAAAATTATTCGCTGCCAGCACAACCGCGGGTAGTTATCGACCGAATATCGACACCCTGCGCCTATCAGGAGATGGCATCACACAAGTCGGCCCGCTCACAGCGGCTGTAAGATCTGCGGAGGCGGCGCTTGGATTGAGCCCCACGGTTACGCCGCCCGAATGGTTCGACAGCTGGCAGGTGGGGTCGCCCGACACAGTCTGGCACAACGACATGCAAACCATTTTATTACGTAAGCTGGCGATTAACTGCGCTATTAACCCGCTCACGGCTAGCCATGATGTTCTCAACGGTGCATTACTATCGGCGCCTTACCGAAGCCAATTCGAGCAGGTATTAGGAGAAATAAGCACGCTATTGTTCGCGCTCGGCGAACGTCAACTGGCGGAGACCTTCCCCGATGATGCGCGCCGGGTGGCGCAAACTACGGCGGGGAATATTTCATCGATGTGTGCCGACGTGCGTGCCGGTCGGAGAACCGAAATTGACATGATCTTGGGCTACCTACTGCACACCCTCAAGCCACAGGCAGATCCGTCCATCGCCACGCCACTTCTCGATACGCTACTTATTCAGCTGCAGCGGTACTCACCAAGTCAGTGAGCGCGCCTTGCCAGAGTGCCGGTGCAGACGTCACTGGTAACGTCGTCTGATGCCAATGGACGTCTTTAGGCACACGGTGTTCCATCATCAACTGACACCAAGCACCACGACAGCGCACCGTCACCTCTAGCTGCTCTGTTGCCGTGTTCTCGTCCAGCAACCAGCGTAGCGTCACAGCCTGCTGGATCACCTCATCCAGCCAAAATGGTGTTAAGTGTGCAGACGGCTTGGCCCCAGGCTGGATATCCATACGACTCTGCAGCAACTTGATTACCGGCGGCGGCTGTTTATTTAGCGTCATACCGGCCACGACAAATGTTATGAGTAACATCAGAGGTAACCAATAGTGCGGCCGCCATTTATATTTCTGAGAACGGAAATAGCGCGGAATTGCCTGCCAAACCCAAATAGCACTATTTACCCAGCGCGCATCATCCGTCATCGACGGCGGACACATTTGACCCTCAACCTTTGATGTGCCTTTTGGGCTAACGACGCGCTTTTCAGCCAAACTTTGCATCCCTCTTGCGTCGGTAGCTAGCGTTGTTCGATCCGCGACCAACCCTTGTAATTGCTCACGCGTATTACCGGGAAATCCGCGTATCAGTTCGCGCAACACAACAGTGAGTTCAGTCATAGCTGGCCGCTCGCCAGGCACCTCGGCGACCAGCGCAGTCGCCATCTGCCACAAGGTATCTGCGGGCCAAGGTAGATCCTCGGGCTGTTCAGGCAGCATTTGTAAAGATTTGCCAGCGCTGTCAGTCATGTATTCAGGCACTTGGCCACAGAGTAGCCAGAAGACAGTTACGCCTAAACTATAAGTATCTTGCTCA
>CAWUXF010000078.1:0-4905 GCA_963926325.1 uncultured Luminiphilus sp.
GCGCCAGAAGAGATCGCGCTACTGCGCGCGTCTTTAGACGCTCAGTTCGATGTTGGCCCGTATGTCCTGCTACCAATGCTCGGCATGCTAGGGCTGATCGCAATCCGCGTGCCTGCGTATCCTGCCATTTTGATTTCCGCACTCATCGGCTGCTTATTCGCCGCTATTTTTCAAGCGGATGTCGTTCAGCAATTGGCCTTGGCAAGCCATCCAGATTCAGCGGCACCACTGTTACAAGGGGTTTGGATTGCCTTGTTCGATGGCTACACGGGGACAACAACCGACGCCGCACTGAACGACCTGTTGAGCAAAGGCGGGATGTCGAGCATGCTTAACACCGTTTGGTTGATTATTACTGCGCTGGGATTTGGTGGAGTACTCGAAAAGACAGGTATCTTAAAGAGCCTACTAGACTGGGCGCTTCGCCGCGTAAAGAGTACTGGAGATCTTGTATTAGCGACCATCACCGGGGGGGTAGTGACGAATATACTCGCGGCAGATCAATTTTTAGCTATCGCCGTTCCCGGTCGACTATTCACGCCGGCCTATGACGAACGCGGTCTGAGTCGCTTGAATCTGTCGCGAACCCTTGAGGATTCGGCGACATTAACCTCGGTGCTAGTACCGTGGAATACTTGCGGCGCCTATATGGCTGCAACATTGGGCGTGGCTACCCTCGACTACCTACCCTACGCAGTATTCAATTTCGTCTGCCCAATGATTGCCATCATTTTCGGGTATTTACTCATCGCGCAAAAACCGCTGGTGACGAGCCAAACATGAGCTGGGATCATCCCAGCCCATTTATCGATCAAAGACAGGTACTCGATACCCATATCGATGGTCTCCAGCACACGAATAATGCAGTCTATGTGACGTGGTGTGGCGAAGCCGCTTGGGCCCACACCCAAGCACTTGGATTAGGGCTTGAAGAATACCAAGCGCTCGACCGTGCTATGGCCGTCACCGAAGCTAAATACAACTATTTACGCGCAACTCGGGCGGGGGATGTATTGGCGATTGGCACATGGATCGAGCGCTGGGATGGCAAACTCACCATGGAGCGACGCTTCCAAATTCTCGATACCGTGACAGGTCATACGGTGCTGCGCGCCAGTATGATGTTTGCATGCATTGAGATTAGTTCTGGGCGACCAAAGCGCTTGCCGCAAGCCTTTATTGATGGCTACGGGCCTGCAGTGCTAACTGATAGATAGCTATAGCAACTAGCATCGCAACCGAGTCGTATCGCTAAAACGCCCGGCCGTCATAGGCATGTGGTGGCGTCAACTCGCAGACCAATCAAAGGCTAATAAGGGCCTGATATCCGACTGCCCTAGTCGGCAAGCCAGCAGGCGATCAACGCCCAGCGCCACACCGGCACAGTCGGGCATGCCGGCCGTCATTGCCGCAAGCAATTGCTCATCAATCGGGCGCTCGACCAAGCCGCGCCGCTTCCGCAGCGTATTGTCAGCCTCAAATCGTTTGCGTAAGTCGCTGGCATCTGACGCTTCCCAGTAGCCATTGGCCAACTCAAAGCCATTGAAATACGCTTCAAATCTGGCACCTACCGTGACATCCGCGGCGATGATTTTGCGCGCTAACGATGACTGAGAAACCGGATAATTCAAAACAAAAACCAAACCCCAGCCAGCTATTGCCGGCTCGATAACATGGCTCATCAGAACATCGAGTAACTCATCGCGATCGAGGTCAGGCGGAATTTCGCCACAATGTTGCTGCGCAACGCTGCGTAAGTCAGCATCGCTAGCGATCATTGGGTCAATATTAAGCAAATGCTGAAACAGCGTCCGATAAGGCCATGATTGCCACCCATCGGCACCCGTGACACTGCAAATAAGCTCGGCCACCTCACGCAGTAAGGCGTAGTGATCAAAATCTAATCTGTACCACTCGAGCAAGGTGTATTCAGGATTGTGGCGGCGACCAATTTCCCCGGCCCGAAAGGCCTTACAAATTTGATAAATATCGGGTGCGCCGCCGGCGAGCAATCGCTTCATCGCGTACTCAGGTGACGTTTGTAAGTAGCGTGACTTTGGCCCGCATTGCACCACAAATGGCTCGAGGGCTGGGTCGGTAACGCCCGCAGACGCAAGTAGCGGTGTTTCAACTTCGAGTATCGATCGCGCCGCGAAAAACTGGCGTATTCGGGTGAGCAAATCAGCCCGGGCGCGTAAACTCACCGGCGCTGCACTGGGCTGCCAACTCACCGGAATTTACTTAGCTTTTGCCACCGCGACTGACGTAGTCACCGGTGCGCGTATCAATACGAATAATTTCACCCGTTGCAATAAACAGGGGCACACGCACGACCGCACCCGTTGTTAGCGTAGCGGGTTTGGTGCCACCCTGTGCAGTGTCGCCTTTTAAGCCTGGATCGGTTTCGGTGATTTCCAGCTCAACAAAGTTAGCCGCGACAATAACTAACGGAGTCCCATTGTAGAGAGTGACTTCACACACATCCTGCTCCTTGAGCCACTTGCGAGTATCGCCTACCGCTGCTTCGTCAGCTTGATGTTGTTCAAACGTATTGGGCTCCATGAAGTACCAAAACTCGCCATCGGTATAGAGGTACTCCATGCTGATATCCATGACATCAGCACCCTCGAGAGATTCGCCAGAACGAAATGTTCGCTCCCAAACACGATTGCTCTTTAGGTTGCGCAACCGCACCCGATTGAACGCTTGGCCTTTGCCTGGCTTTACGTATTCATTTTCGAGAATGGAGCAGGGATCCCCGTCAAGCAAGACTTTAAGACCCGGTTTAAATTCGTTGGTGGAGTAGTTTGCCATAGTTAATCCTCTAAACGTCGGCGCGATGATACCGCAGCGGGTATCGGTAGGTCAGCATCTAAAACACCTGATCAGCGCTCGCTGCCGCTGCCCATCAAATAGAGCACGCCGTCTAACCCTACGTGACGAATATTATACGCTGCGGCAGCACACACCACAGGTTTCGCGTGAAACGCTACGCCTAGGCCCGCCAAACCGAGCATGGGTAGATCATTAGCGCCGTCACCCACCGCAATGACCTGCGCTGGATCGAGCGACATGGCCTCCATAAGGCCAGCTAATAGGGATGCTTTGCGCGCGCCGTCAACAATATTTCCGGCGACTCGGCCAGTTACCAAACCATTCTCAATGTCGAGAATATTGGCATGCACTTCATCAAAGCCATAGGTGCGCTGCAGATACTCTGCAAAGTAAACAAAGCCACCCGACAGGATCGCAGTGCGGATACCTCGACCGCGCAAGGTCTTGATCAGCTCAGGCATGCCCTCGGTAATGGGCAGGTGACTGGCCACCTCTGCCAAAGCCACTTCGCCAAGGCCTTCCAGCATGGCTAGGCGCTCACGGAAACTCGACTTAAAATCTAACTCACCGCGCATAGCACGCTCGGTAATATCAGCTACCGCGTCGCCAACATCATGAAGACGTGCCAGCTCATCAATAACTTCACATTGAATAAGGGTTGAATCCATATCAAAAACAGCCAAACGATAATCCACTTGACGCATGCCCTGCGACTGCAACACAAAGTCTACCTGGCACTGCTCAGACAATTGATCAAGTGCAATTTTGAGCGCGACATCATCAGCCACATTATTCAAGGTCAAGGTCATCACACAGCGCTGCGTCGCAAATTTCTTCGCCACTGGGGCGCTGCGAGTGTCGACAATATTAATCTCTCTGTCTGCGAGCATACTGCGAAGCGCAGTTAAGTCGATAAATTCTGTGGACGACAAAGCAGTGATCGCATGGCTTACCTGAAGCATAAAAAAATCCTAAATAAATGCGCTTGCAAGCATAACGCAGCTAGGCCCATTAGGGGTTTATACTGCGACTTTCTCTTAGCTTGGTGAATCCTGTGCAACGCTTGATGGAATATTTTCGGCGACTCCCACTCGGCCAACAACTCGCGCTTGTTGCCGCCAGCTGCTGCTTAGTGGCGACACTGGCGCTAGTCGCGCTGGCTGCCCGCTCTAGTCAATATACTCAAGATAATCTACAGAATGATTACGGCCATGCTGTCACCGAGCAACTAGCAATGCGCTTGGCCAGTGAACTCGCTGCGGGCGATCTGTTAGGTGTTAGCGCCGAACTACAAAAACTGGTGGCGCAGGGTAGCATTGCGGGTGCCCGTGCGGTCGACATAGACGGCACGTCTCTTGCCGAGGCAGGCCTTATCGAGCAGCTCCCAATGCCCTTTAGCGCAGCTATTTTGATCGCTGGAGATATGGCAGGTCGAGCAGAAGTGGCCACCGACACCCGTGAGCAGGACGAGGCGCGCCTTGTATTCTTACTCGGCCTGTCTGCGCTGGCGCTGTTACTAAGTATCGTGGTCTATGGCGTGACACATACACTTGGACAACGCTTAGCACGCAATATTGATGCAGTTAGTGCAGCGCTTGTAGACGTCACTGATGACGAAAACACCGAGACTAATGAAGTCGAAAAACTCCGCCTGCGCGTCGCCGCGCTGCCCCTCAATTTGCTGCGACCTGGCACCGCCGATACCGGTCAGCAAGATGAGCACTATGAAGACACGGCGGTACTTTATCTACGTATAAGCAGCCTCCCAGACTATGTCGACACCCTAGATGAACAGCGACTACAGCGCTACATTGCACAAATTCACCGCTTGGTATTTGGTGCCGCTGGTTTTTATGGCGGTCGTTTACAGGTGGTGCGACAACTCGGCCTTGCAGTTTTTTTCACTGGCGAACACAAAATCGGCTCACCGATGTTACGCGCCGCAAGCTGTGGCTGGCTAATCCAACAAGCATGTCCGCGTCTCGAGGAGCGGCTGCGGCTATATGTCAAGTTAGGTATGGCTATCGGTAGCAGCGAGCTTGGGCTAGGTGACAGCGACGACATCTATCC
>CAWUXF010000079.1:0-32161 GCA_963926325.1 uncultured Luminiphilus sp.
ACCCCGGCACCGGATGGCACGCGGCAAAGGACGGCTTCACCGTCGAGTCTGGCATGATCATCAGTATCGACTGCCTTTACTTCGGCAGTAAACTTGGGCCGTCACACATAGAAAATGTATTCGTGGTCACTGAAAGTGGCAGCTACAGCATCTATGCAACGCCACTTGACCTCATCGAAGTGACGTAACGTCTACTGCGCAGTGTAGCCGCCATCCACTAACATTTCTGATCCGGTCATAAAACGCGATAAATCGGACGCTAAAAAGACGATCGAATCAGCGATATCATCGCCGCACGCCATATGCCCAATCGGATGCGCCGCTCTGATCGCCTCTCGCGCCTCCGCAGGACTGGGGGCAAAACCGGCTTCGCCAAGTTCCTTCAAACACTGCGCCGCGAACGCGGTGTCTACCGTGCCTGGATGGATCGAGTTTACGCGAATACGTTTACCTAGCGCGCCAAACTCCACCGCTGTGGCTTTAGAAAACATGCGTACCGCGCCCTTTGTTGCACAGTAGGCACTTTGAAAAGCAACGCCAATGTTCCCACAAATAGAAGACATATTGACGATTGAGCTATGGACGCCCGACTTTTCGCCAGCATTATGTAAGTCATCAAGAAAGCATTGGGTGCCCAAGAACATACCCGTGCTATTGACCCGAAACAAACGATCCCAGTCAGCGAGGCTGGTATCGGCGACGCTTTTTACAACGTCGATACCCGCATTATTTATTAACACTGAAAGCTCGCCATAGGTATCTAAAACGCGCGCACGAGCCGCGGCCCAATCGGCGGGATCTCCAACATTCAGTGCGCAGCCGGAGGCCTCACCGCCCGCGTCGCGTATCGATTGAACAACTGCCATTACCGCTGATTCATCGATATCCGTCACCATCACCGCCGCACCGTGCCGCGCTAACGCGTGGGCAGTTGCGGAGCCAATACCCCCAGCACCCCCTGTAACTAAGGCCGCTCGGGGTCGCTGATCATTAAAACATAGTAGTGGCGTCATACTAATCGTCCTCTCTTTTTAGCGTTTAGCGAGTCAGGCTGTAGCCCGCTCTAGGAAAGTGAATACGGGTACTGGGGTGGTTTTCCTGCGTGACCGAAATAACCAATAATCTTTGGTCAATAGCGAGTAGCTCTCCGGTTACAGCGCCACGGTCGGCGCCTTGCGCATCGACACGTACCTCGCATCCCAACCACCCCCTGAAATCTTCATCGACATGCTCAGCGCTGACATAACTGCCGCTAGCGGGCAGGTCTACGGCTTCCCAAGCGCGATCAAACGTCGCTTCGCTGCGCTTGCCGAAGCCAATATCATCAACCTTACCGTACCACCGCATCAACGGTGACAGCGTTTCAATCTGAGAAGCGACCTCAGGTATGGCGCTGATAACAAACCACATAATGCCCCAACAATGGACATCGGCTAACGACGGCGCGGCACCATGAATAAAGGTATTACCCTCCTCCAAATGACGATTCAACGTGGTCAGCATGCCTACAATTTGGCTGGCATAGACAGGCATATTGGCACTGGAATTTTCAAAATCGAGATGCGGAAAAACACTCTGCCGATCAGCGCGGAAGTCTGCATCCCAACTCAGCGCATACTTGGCCACTGCCGCTCTGAGTACCGGATCAAATAGCTGCTCTGCCCAGTACCCAATAGCATCATCGGTGAACCGTGACTGATGCCCCATCAACGCTGGTTTATCGGGAAAGACTTTATCCAGCGCCTCAACGATCGCAAGGTTATCAATGAAGATATCGGCGCCGAGCTGGAGTACCGGCGTGCCGCGATAGCCACCGGTCAGTCCTTCGATGTCGGGTTTAGGGGCTGTCATAGGCATCTCGATAGACAGCCAGTCGAGACCTTTAATACCTAGCATCTTTTGCGCTTTTCGCGAAAAAGGTGACGCGTCATAGTGGTGCAATATAGGCAACATGCTTATTGGTCTCCTAGGTTCATTTTCTGATCAGTGTCTCGGCTGTCTGATTAAGCAGCAGACCGTAGTTCTCAGGTGCAATTATTTGCACAGGATAACGCGCTGCAGCTAGCGCTACTGCGGGACGTTTAGCCATGGTGCTATACCAGCGAGAAACCGCCGGAAAATCCTTTAACGTTTGACCTTGCCAGTCGTGGTGGCGCACCCAAGGCCAGAGGCCGATATCCGCAATCGAGTAATCCGCACAGACCCATTCAGCGTTGCTCAGCCGTTCATCAAGTACGCCATAGAGTCGATTCATTTCATCGGTGTAGCGACGGACAGCATAGGGCACAAATTCAGGCGCAAAGCAGCGAAAATGATGCGCCTGACCGCTCATAGGGCCAAATGCAGCGGCTTGCCAGTAGAGCCATTGTTTAATCTGCCAGCGCTGCGCTTCACACTGACCCAGCAAGCGATCATGTCGCTCTGCTAAAAACTCAACAATGGCAACCGATTCAAAGATGGGCTGGCCATCGACCAAAAGGACGGGGACTTTTCGATTCGGGTTCAGTGCACCGAATTCAGCCGTTAGCTGCTCACCAGCAGCGAGATCTATAGAGAGAGGTTCGTAGCATAGTCCTAACTCTTCCAGTGCAATCAGCACCTTCAACGAATTAGGCGAAGGATAGAAGTAAAGCTTGTACTCTGGTTGATCAGTCATGCCAACGCCATACAAACCCTCTCCAGCGCTCAATCACCGAGCGCTGAATCCGTGTAATACCAGATTGGCGAGCTGTAGGCGCGATCCTGGATGGTTTTCGGGGCAGCGGGCGGCGGCGACACATCAAAATAAGCGGCATCACGCTCAGTCCAGCGCAATCTTGGCACTTCAATAGCCCGCGCATAATAGACCGCATCCAGATCAGCATCGAAATTTGGATCTCGCCAGACGGCACGAAGTCCAGCACTGCCATCGGCTTCAGCGGGTCCCGCTATATCAACATCGAAGATCTGCTCTTGACGCAATCCTTGCGAATCGACCCAGCCTTTCACCACCTGCAACACATGCAGATCCGGACCGTCGGGCTCCTTCATCGCAAACAACAAAAATGTGGGTGCGACTGCTTGCGCTTCGCGCTGCGGCATAACCGCCCCCATGGGCACACCTTTGGCGTAACCAATACTCGCGACATCGACCTGCTTCATGTCACTTTCGGTAAACTGCCAGCCACCAAAAAATCGTAGCGCTATACGTGAACCGGTAGTTCCGTAGACCTCACGTCGGCGCAGCGCATCAAAAATTGCCGCCCGTGTGTTTTCTTTCGCCCATACTGCGGTTAGACCCGAAGCACTCAAGCGCCAATTTTCATTTAGTACGTCGGCCATCTGTGTGAACATGCGTTCCGCTGACGGTTCACTGCGCGCAAATTTACCGAAGAAGTTATCCTCAGCAACCGCGCTATAACCGGTGTGCGAATCGGAAGACCCGATCAGGCCGAATTCGAAAGGATTGACCCCTAATGACTTTTTATAGGGCAGACCACGCTGTAATACCGCACGCGCATACTCTTGTTTGAACATCCATGGCTGCTTGGGCTGCGTCAGCGCAATATTGCCTTCATCCCAACGTTCAAAATCGGCATATCGATCGTTAGGCGACAGCGCTGGGTGCGTTTCTGAATCACCCTTCACCTGCGTGACCTCTAGCAAGGGCTCCCAGCGACGCCGGGCAGTTGCATAGCTTTCATCAAAGTTCTTGCCCCCGTGCGTAACGGGTGCAAACATCCGACCATTACTGACGTTCGAGTTGTGGGGGATAGCCAGGACGGCACTCTCAGCCGCTACTTCATAGCGATTCATAAACGCCCAAAGCTGTTCGGGATCATTACTATCCTGCGATGAAAATGGCGGTAGTTGATCAGCCTTACCTACGCCCTCTCGATAGAGTACAACTCGGTGCAGATTGTCACCGGAAATTGTTGATGTCCATTCGTAGCCAGGCAAGGTGGTGAAACGGTGGGGGTCATTGAATCGATCAGCGGTTGCGACCACGTCGCGCCATGTATCCTCGAGAATACCCGGCGGTGACATTTTTTCAGGGGTAGGATTCTGGAAAGCATCAGAGAATTCCATGGTCAACTCGCCCATCTTCCCTGCACGCAAAAGCGCAGTCCATGCCTTACCCACTGTCCACTCACTGAGACGCGGATCATTCTGATCCAGTAGTTTATAAATCGAAAGGTATTCAGCATGATCAGCTATTGCAAGAAAATCCTTGGGATAGCGACCGCGCACCTGCATACCATTGCCGGCCGTAATTGTCTCGCCTCGAGCGAACTGATACGCAGTCTCGGGTAAAATCCGGGAACCTAAAGTATAGGCGTCGGCGGACAGGGCGGTATGTAGGTGTAGATCGCCCCAATAGAGCTGTGTTCTGTTTTCACTGAAATTAGGCGAGTACGAGTCAGCGTTTGCAAAGGCAGTCAAACAGGGCAGGAAAATCCACAGGCAAGGCCGACAGAGCGACAGCAAAGGCGATCGCAATAACCCGATTAGATTCACGATTTTATGCGTGCGCTGTACAGGCATCATTTTTCCTTCAGTTTGAAGGCCAGTAAAACATTACCCGGCATGTGATTGTAAATACCGTAACCGGATGTAATGAACATCATCTCACCGTCGAACACCGGTCCTGATGCGCCACTAAATGATCCACCGGAAGCTTTAATTCCGCTCACGGTGTCGAACTTTTGAAGCGTATTAAACGCCCAAGTAACTTCACCTGTATCGCGATCATAGGCACGTAGACTGCCATCCATCGCGCCCGCAACTACGCCGCCAGCGATCGCCGACGATGCGGCAGATAGCCCAGGGTCACAAAACTCGCGGCCATCACAGATATTCATGTTCTCGGTAAACCACAGCTTTTCGCCGGTGAGTACATTGACAGCGAACATCCCAGGAAAGGGCTCTCCCGGCCAGCGGGGGCCACCGTAAAAATCAGACATGGGCACGTACAAAACCTCTCTATCGATGCTCATGCCAAAGTGGACGCCGCCCTGAATTCCGCCACGCCCTAGCTTAGTCTGCCAAAGCAATTCACCCGTATCTGGCGCAATACCAAACACCACGCCAGACTTTTGGCCCGCCAGCAGCACGTCGCGGCCACCGGTATCGGATGCCAGAATAGTCGCCGCACCAAAATCATAGTCAGGCCCATCCTCTGACGGACAGTTGGCGCGATCCTCGACTTCACACCCCAGGTTCCAAGCATCTGCTTGGGTCACCTGTCTACGCCATACTATTGCGCCATCTTCCAGGCTCAGCGCCAACAGCGCATCGCTGGTATCACCTGCGGGTGACGAATAGCTCTCGCCTGTGCCCACGTAGAGATAACCCCGCTTAGGGTCGATAACTGGGGTACCCCATACGGGTGCACCTGAGGGCGCAAACTGAGCCGTACCAGCCGAGTTTTCGCCAACGAGACGAGCCGGAGCATCAATCGTATAACCGACCCACAGCTTTTCCCCAGTGGCGATATCGTAGGCGGCAACACCGCCACGAAAGGTACAACACTCATAGGTAGGATCGGCAGCGGCCACGACTTCTAGGGATGATAGGGCAACGTAGAGCCGACCATTGTGCAGCGCAGGAGCCGCAGTGATCGTTAAACTAGGATGGGGATCTGGCCTGTCTCGCCATACCAATGCGCCAGTACGTGCGTCGACCGCATACACATTGCCAACAAGATCACCGAAAAATACGAGTGGCCGCGCATCGCTATCCGATGCCTGCCACTGCGAGACGACAATGCCAGTCCTCACCTCGGCCACGGTGGTAAATGTCCAACGTATGCATCCGGTAGATCTATCTAGTGCAATTACGTCGCCAGTCTGACTGCCAACAAATACGGTATCACCGGCAACTGCAGGCTGAGAACGGGCCCTTGATGAATCTGGAAACGCAAACGCCCATGCCAACTCTACATCTGCCATATTCGGTAACGATAGCGATGTCATCTCCGGACTAAAATAACGACTATTCGACAAGTCGCCACCCCAACCAACTGACTTCGGCGGCTGACTTATGTCGATTCCATTATTTTGGCAATAAGGTGCCGTTGCCTCGGCAGCTTCTGTCAGCGGTGTTCCGGTCATGAACTCGGCCAAGGCCTCCCGCTGTAATGGCGACAAAGATTTTGCCTGGCTTTGCATAACACCATCGTTCATCGCTCGCAGTACTGAACGCGGCGAAAAAGTTGCCAACATAGACAGCGGCGGTGCCTTGGCAACCCGCCCATTGTGACAAGCGGCGCAATGGGTGTCGTACAGCACCTGCCCCGAGATGGGCGGTTCTGCGGCAAAAGCCATCGGTATGCTGCAAAAGAATGTCATCAAACACAGTAAATTTCTAAGCTTCATGCCGTTTATCCTCAATATTATTCACCAGCCACCGATTCTAGACAGATCGACCAACCCTTTACTCACCTAAACCAAGCCTTCGTTCAAGCTCAACATGAAAATGCCTTAGGCGCTGTTCTTGCTCGCTCCACAGCTGACCTTCAAAAGCACGACTGCGCATACCCTCCTGTACAGATGGGAGGAAAGCGGCATCCTGACTCAGCACAAGCCCCAGGCTTGGATCTTCGTCCTCTAAGTAGTGCTCGGTTGGCCTGCGCGTTACGCCCGTCATATCAACATCCTCAGGCAAACCCATCCAAGCAGGAGGACAATAATCAGGATCCTTTACCGGGAACATGAGCGTCATCGTGTCGTACCAAAACTTTTGCGGATCGGTTTCATGTGGCATAAAGCGCATCAGAAATATAGCTTCTGGATGGCAGCCAATTTGCACATTGGGGAATATACCCGTCGCCCAGCTATCTGACAGTTGTCCGTCGGTAAAACGCTCATAACCCAGCCCGAGTCGCTCAGATCGTGCGCGCTTGCCCTGCTGAATGGCAGTACGTACATCAGCGGCCGTTCCCTCAAACGTGTCGGGATCGACGCCGGCTTCCTGCAACATGTACTGCAACCCTTCATTAACTGTCTGCTGGTCCGGATAGCGAGGACTGGGCTGACCAAGGGGCACGATCATCCGGCTCGCGCCTTTTGGATAGAGGTCATATTGGACGTTCGCGTCAGCCATCACACCGCGGGTTTCTGGATGTACCGCATGTAAATGGTAACTTTCGTAGAAGGCTTCGACACCCACCTTCCAATTAGACCCCCATTCGCTGCGAACATGGCGTACCACGCGCATTTGATCGATCTGGTATTTTTCTAGGTAGCCCTCGGGCAGACCAATCTCCTGGCTCACTGGCGCCGCATTGTCGTCCATATTGATAAAAATTATTCCAGCAAACTCTTCACAGCGAACAGATTTTAATCCCGGCCTATGACAGACCACTTCCGGCTGAAAAGTCGCTTCATCGGTAATGGTTCGCAGTTCACCATTACTGGAAAAAGTCCAGCTATGAAAAGGACAGATAAAACGCTTACGATTACCACGCTCCTCGGTGAGCAGCCGTGCGCCTCGATGGGGACAGACATTGTAAAATGCGCGAATGCCTTCAGCCGTTCGACTAATAATGAAAGATTCGTCTAGAATTCTAAAAAGAAAGTAGTCACCAAGCGCGGGGATATCAGACACCACACCGGCAATGAGCCAGGTTTTTGTCCACACATGATCCCATTCACGCTCTGCATAGGACGATGAAAAATAGCCCACTTTGCTATGTATTTTGGCGCCATTATCAATTGGGGGTTGCTTCGCCTCGAGACTTTCCGGAGTTGCATATGGATCAATCACTGCGATTGGAATGGATGGCGTATTCATAGGTATCACTCCCCTACAACATTTTTAACTGGGCGAAAAACAGGCAGGCTGTCTTCCCCGACCCACTGTTCAAAAAGAACCTCAACACATTGCCCGACAGATACCGTATCAGGATCAACTTCACGAAGCTGAGTCATCATCCGTACGCCTTCGTCCAAGTCTATAAGCGCGATAACATAGGGTGCTGTGTAAGCCTTCGATATCGCGCGCCGAACGACGGTGTAACTGGCAACTCTGCCGGTGCCAGCAGCTTCCTTCCACAGTAAATCACCACCACCACAATGACTACATACGTGCCGCGGATAAAATTGCCACCGTGCACATCCATCGCATTGCTGAATGACTAAACGACCCTCGTTGCACGCATCAAAGTAAGGTTGCGTCAGTGGTGTAATAGTTGGGGATACCCGTTGCTCGCTCATTATCTCGCTCCAATAATTAGCGTGGCATGGCTGGACATGATACCGCCCTGAGCATGCAACAATACATGCTGAAGATTCTGCTGTTGGCGCTCTCCAGCTTGACCCCAAAGTTGA
The DNA here is from genome assembly GCA_963926325.1 of uncultured Luminiphilus sp. Classification (GTDB taxonomy): domain Bacteria; phylum Pseudomonadota; class Gammaproteobacteria; order Pseudomonadales; family Halieaceae; genus Luminiphilus. The sequence continues at coordinate 8,310 of CAWUXF010000079.1, forward strand.
CGAATCGCCTCTGTAAGTCCAAAAAATGCGCCGGGATTCCCCGGATGGCAATGCGATAACATGCCGCCATGCGTGTTAACTGGCAAAGCGCCTCCGGGCTTAGTAATACCGGATTGAAGATACTGACCACCGGCGCCTTTCTCGCAGAAGCCAAGGTCCTCTAGTTGAATAAGTAGCGCCGGCGTAAAGCAGTCATAGAGCTGCGCAAGATCAACATCTGCCGGACCGATACCCGCCTGTTCATAGGCAGCCTGACCGGACATCACCGCCGCAGATGTCGTTAAGTCTTGCGCCTGACTCACATGTTCATAGGCATGGCCTTCACCAAAGCCTAAAAGCTGGATGGGTTTCTCACAGACATCCGCCGCGCGCTCGGCACTCATTAATACCACTGCGCCACCGCCATCTGAAACGATCGAACAGTCGAGCAGCTTCAATGGGTCCGCTATGGATCGCGACGCCAGCACATCATCAGCAGTGACCAGCTCGCGATATTGCGCAGTAGGATTCATCGCCGCCCATGCCCGAGAAGACACCATCGCCTCCGCAAACTGCGCTTCGGTAGTACCAAATTGCGCCATATGTGCACGCGCAATCAAGGCATAGTATGCAGGTACTGAAGGGCCATAAGGTTGTTCATACGCAGGATGACCGGCACTTGCCTGCACAATCATTGCTTGGTCACGCGTCATAAAGCTACGCATGCTGTCGGCCATGGCAACCACAACAGTACTTGCCAACCCCTCGGCTATCGCCGCAGCTGCATAGCGGATAGCCGTGTAGGTAGTGCCGCCGCCTGTGCCAACGGTGAAGCAGTGTCGCGGGCGTAACCCTAAATACTCTGCCGTAGCTTCGGCGTGATACATAATCGGCTGTACAAGTGAGTTGCAGGTAATTAACCCGTCTATATCCTTGCGCGCGAGACCCGCGTTGTCGATCGCCGCCAACGTGGCGTCGACTGTAAGCTCCAAAGGTGATCGATTCGGTACGATACCCAGGGCCGTTTCACCATAGCCCACCAATGCGACTGACATACTCACTTAGTTCACTTCCTTATCTAAGAACAGGCACGCGCCAATAATACCTGGGGCAACGGTCTCCCCCGCCCCATTTTTAACAAAGACGTCGATGGTCAAATCACCGGTACTGTCGTCAAACGCGTTAATAGTGCCACCTACGGTCAGCGTTTCTCCAACATAGGTCGCACCGCGATTAGAATATTCCACACGGGTAATGACGCCCTTATCCCCCAGCCATTCGTCAACCAGCTGGTGCAACCAATCACCTAACATCGGTCCCGCCAAAACGAGTCCGGGATAACCCTCGACTTCAGTTGCATAAGGAAGGTCAAAATGGATACGGTGCCCGTTCCATAAAATAGCGTTATAGAGCATCAGTTGGACGTTATCTGGTGTATGGCTGCGCGAGGGCAGCACGAGGCCGACACTGGGCTCGGGATTCATCGCAAAATCCTTGTGGTTTTCTCACGGATGACTAATTCCCCTTGATCATTCTTAACTTCCATGACAATTTCGTAAAAAATCAACGGCCCCGATCTGCCATGCTTTTCATAGATATTAGTTAAGGTGCGGGTAGACGTTAACCAGTCCCCAGGGCGAACAGGTTTTAAATAGTCAATTTCCAAACCACCCGCCATGGCACGCTCAAGCGGAAACTTGGGTAGCAAAGTGTCGATCGAGACGCCGTCAGGTGTTAGCGCATCTAGTTCGACCACATCCCAGAATAATGGCACATGAAACATTGGCGGCGCGATGTCACCATCGAGATATTTACGTAACCGACTGCCGGTTGCTACCGCATACTTGCGGATATCACGTCGCGTCACCACCTCTCTACGAGGTTCGCTGACTCGCCCAATATTTGCCAGCAGTTCGTCTGAGAGCAGACCACTCATACCTTACGCCCACTGTTTTGCCAGTAGGGTTCGCGCAGCTCGCGCTTAAGAATCTTGCCGGTCGGCGCCTTGGGGAGTGCGTCGACAAAATCAACACTTTTAGGTTTTTGATATGAGGCCAAATGCTGGCTCGCCTCGGCAATAATCTCCGCCGCCGTTGCAGAGCATCCAGGCTTAAGCACTACTACCGCTTTGACAGCCTCGCCCCAAACATCGTCTGGCACACCAAACACCGCAGATTCCAGAACGTCGGGGTGTCTATGAATGGCCGCTTCGACTTGCGTGCTAAAAATATTTTCGCCGCCGGAAATGATCATGTCTTTGGCTCTATCAACGATATAGATATACCCTTGCGCGTCCCAGACCGCGATATCGCCCGTCCAGAGCCATCCGTCTTTCAGCGTTTGGGCGGTCAGTTCTGGTCTTCGCCAGTAACCCACCATATTCGCCTCTGAGCGAACGATAATTTCTCCGTGGGTAGTGCCATCGCGGGCCACATCTTGCCCGCTGTCGTCAACAATACGAACTTCCGTCACAAAACCTGAGCGTCCACAGGAGGCCAGCCGTTCTGCCCGTCCGCCCGAGACGGCTTCATGGTGATCATCTTGTGACAAGAAGGTCATAGTCATACCTTCTGTCTGTCCATAACCTTGAATCATCGTACAGGGGAAAGCCTTTAACGCGGCTTCCACCACAGACCTCGGCATTGGACCACCACCATACTGGAAATTACGCAAACTACTTAAGTCATAGGCTTCAAAGTCTTCAACTGCCATCATCCAATTGATCATGGTGGTAATGCCGAGAAAAGCAGATACCCGCTCGCGCTGTATAACCTCCAGCGCTAACTTTGGATCGAAGTTAATCAGGACTACGGGGCAGCCGTGTGCGGTGTAATTCATCGCCAGTGCAACGGGAATATGGAACATTTGACCCGTTAGCATGTAAACATCGGAAGGAACAATTCGCTCTGCAACAGTTTGATTAATCATGCCCATAAATAGCGAATGGTGCGTGTGCAGCGCGCCCTTAGATTTACCCGTAGTACCGCCTGTGTAAAGGATAAGTGCGGGATCACTACCGACAACATCAGCCGAAGCCAATGGCTCATCATCAGAACATGAAGCCATAAGCTGCTCGTACTCTGAGCGCCCAACATCGTCAAAACCTATCCATCGAATGTTTTGCGAGCGCGGGGCAAGATTCTGAGCCACAGCAAGATATTCCGGCGAGAAAAAGACAACGTCGGGTTCACCGTCTTCCAACACACTCATCAATTCAGGTTCGCTGAGTCGCCAATTGAGTGGCAGTGTGATGAGACCCGTTCGCGCACTTGCGAACATGATTTCCATGTATTGAATGCAGTTTCGGGACAAAACCCCCACGCGAGCGCCTTTTTCAAGGTCTAGCGTTGTCTTCAGTGCATTACCCAGGCGACATACCCGCTTATCCAGCTCACCAAAAGTCATACGCCGATCGTTGGGTACGTCAATTAGGGCTTCACGGGTCGGATCAATTTGTGCTGCCTTGGATGGGATTCGACCAATATTCATAGACGCTCCATAGGGTTTTTCAGTACGCGCTATCTAGATCGACGTGGCGCTTACAAATACGCCAGCCAGCCGCACTCCGAGTCACCTGGTCGCGATAGAAACCTACCGTTAGCAATTGTGTTGAGCCGTCTTGCGTGGCAAATAAAGTCAAGATTGAAGTAACGTTGGCCGTATCTGCGGACGCCGTCTCATCAATAATAATATTTGATATGACGTGTTTACGAACGTCGCTTTGAGAATCCATGGAGCTGCTGTAAAGCTGCATGATGTTTTCTCGACCTTCAAAGGGGCCGACTAAGTCCCCGCCTGCAACACACAGGCTCATTTGCGCATCTTCCGTTAAGCAAGACTCCAAAAGCATGAGGTCTCGTGTGTCATAACCGTAAGAAGCCTGCGCGAGTAATGTCTGTATAGCAAACTTGTCTTCTGAAGAAATCATAAGTCACCTCCTAGAGCATTTGGCCTCGACTGAGACCGTCAATCAAAACCGTCTGGCGGGAAAACACCGGGCGCTAGGAGCCATTTAGACTGGCACTCTTGTCATGCGCCAGCAACGTTGCTTTCAAACACAGTCGAGTAATTAAAGTTAATTTATTGTTATTGCAACAACCTTAGGTTAGCTTACTTGCTTGCGGCCAACAAGAGAAGTTTTAAGTTCAGTCGCCGACGACAAAAGCCAAGGATAACGCAGAGTGTTGAGGCATCATACCCGCCCGGTTCGCCGCTGAAGAGTCGACCCTCTGCTTCGTATTTGGCCACCATATCGGAGATCCAGCAGCCCACTACTCAGGCTGCATATTGACCCACAAATAACCATATTGACTGGAGCTATGCATCATGACCGGCCCACTAACCAATATCAAAGTGTTGGAAATTGCAGGCATTGGACCGGGCCCAGTCGCGGGCATGATGCTCGCCGACTTGGGCGCTGACGTCATCACTGTTGAGCGACTTACCCACGAGACACCCACGACCGACGCAGCCACCGCGAACCCAGCGATATTCAATCGCGGCAAACGTTCGGTTGCACTGGACCTAAAGCAACCTGAGGCAGTCGAGGCGGTTCTCAAATTAATCTCGACAAGCGACATGCTCATAGAGGGGTTTCGCCCGGGTGTAATGGAACGGCTGGGATTAGGCCCCGATGTTTGCCTCGAACACAATCCGAAGCTCGTCTATGGCAGGATGACCGGCTGGGGTCAGTACGGTCCGCTATCCATGGCGGCCGGACATGATCCCAACTACATCGCCGTTAGCGGTGCTTTGTGGCCCGGCGGCGACGCGGAGACGCCACCGACTGCGCCACTGACGCTGGTTGGGGATGTCGGTGGTGGCACCATGATACTGATCATGGGCTTGCTAAGCGCCTACATTAGCGCTTCGAATACCGGCGTCGGCCAAGTCGTCGACGCCGCTATCACTGATGGCTCCGCCTATATTTCAACGCTGCTGCGCTTTATGCATAACACCGGACAAATGGATGACCAAGCGGGTAGTGGCTGGGCTAACTTTGGTGCGCCTTGGAATAGGTCTTACCGCTGTGCTGATGGCGGCTTTATTACAGTCTGCGCACTGGAGACAAAGTTCTACCAAGAGTTACTCACATTACTTGACCTAGATAATGACCCGACCTTTGCCAATCAGTGGGATACCCAGCAATGGGCCCATGGCCGTGACAAGCTTGAAAGACTTTTTGCATCTAGAACACGTGCAGCATGGAACGCCCGCCTGGAAGGCTCTGACGCCTGCTATGCGCCGGTACTTAATTTGAGCGAAGCCGTTGAGCATCCTCATAATGTGGCCCGAGAGACCTTTATTAAAATAGACGGCTTTACGCAGCCCTCTCCAGCGCCTAAATTCAGTAAAACTCCGGCTATCGCCGGCAAAGTACCTCATCTTGGTGAAGATACATTAGACGTGCTTCATCAATTAGGTCTCAGCAACACAGAAATAGATGCGCTCAGCAAAAAAAATGTGCGTGCAAAGGATTAACAACACGGCCCTAAAAACCACCGAAAGGAAATAATCTTGACGGTATTAGATACGAAACATTTACACCAGTTAATGGCGTACGAGGCGTCCCGAACGGCGCCACCCCATAAATTTCCTGCGCTTCCGCCAATCTCAGCGGCGCGATATACCAGTCCGGAATTTTTATCACTGGAAAAAGAGCACCTGTTTGGCAAAACATGGCTACTGGCAGCGCATCTCGATGAAATACCAGAACCAGGCTGCTTCCAACGGTGGGATATCACCGGCATACCCGTCATCATTGTTCATACACCGGACGGCAAGATTCGCGCATTGCTCAATCGCTGCAGTCATCGGGGAGCGCCAGTTGTCATTAAGCAAACAGGCAAGCGATCGCGATTTATATGCCCATACCATGGTTGGAATTATGGGAACGATGGTGAATTACTCGCAGTCACGAGCGAACGAGACTTCGACAATCTCGACAAAAGCTGTCTCGGATTGAAACAACTGCGCTGCGAAACACTGGGCAAGCTTATTTTCGTAAACTTTGATCAACACGCTCAAGATTTACAACAAAGCCTTGGGTCACTAGTCGATGAATGGGCCGAGTTCGATCTAGACAACTGCCGGCTCGCTCGCAGGGATCGCTTTGTTGTCCATTGCAACTGGAAGATTGCGATGGAGGCAAATTTAGAGGTTTATCACGTGCCCATGATCCACGGTGACACAATTGCCGCAATGCTGGATTCGAAAAGAAACGTCAATACGTTTTATCCTGGTGGCCACGGACGAATGATTGCACCAAAACCCAGCGCCTATAGAGGTAAAGAATGGCGTTCATCATGGCCTGAAATCGCGACCGTTAGCGAAATACCCCGAACGTGCACGCTGTCTTATAACGTTTTCCCCAATCTCGTTATGCCTTTGAACCAGTTTGTTGTGCCGCCTATTCAGTTTTGGCCAAACGGTATTGACCAGTGCATCGTAGAAACATGGACAATGGGTGCTGATTGGGGCGAAGAAAATCCAAAAGGTCCTGACATGTGGACAGAAGACGAAGGTCATCGTCCAAATCAAATTTTACGTGAGGACTTTGACCTGGCGGAAGCCATCCAAAGTGCGCTGCACAGCAAGGGTGACAGCCAGATCCGACTCAGCTACCAGGAAGCTAGAATATATTATTGGCACCAATACGCAGACACACTCATTAGTTCAGCAAATATTCCAGAGCCTTTACATGTGCCCCCAGTAATTAGTTCGCAATGGGTACATCCTAACGAGCCACGCACAACTGAAGCTCCGATTATCGATCCGTAACCATTGGCTAAACTAATGCCCGATATTCGGCGTCTGGAGATACCCGCAAACGCTGAATAAAGGGGACATTGACACCGTAAGCTGTCTGCATTCGATATTAATCTGTAGCGCTCGCAGTATCGGTAAAAGATGTCACGTGCGCTGTTCCGCTGACTCAAGAGTGCCGCACGCATTGGCGCAGAATAGCGGACTATTGATTGCCAATACGTGACGATAGAAGTCTTGATAGTAAGTTCGGGCAAACAGCGTATCAAATTCAGCAAGCTGCTTTTCCAGCTTAGCCGTACCCGTCGCCAACCTACTTTCGCGTCGAAATGCGCGTTCAATGATAGCCTCGTAAATTGAGCCGATAACACTGTCGATACCGTTAAAGTATTGGTAGACAGACCCCATCGTCACACCCGCATGCTCCGCGATCAAATTCATAGTCACGCGCTCCATCTCGGTGCATTTGAAAACCTCAACGCACGCTTGCTGAATAGACATAAACAACATCTTAGAACGGGATTGTTGGGGTAACTTCCGTGGCAGCGGCGGCCTACAATGAATCCAGTTACTCGGGGACCGATTAACGATCATCTGTATTTCTGATCGCCTATTCGTCTGTCGCATCTCCCCACCTCCAAAACAGTAGCTATTCGTGGGCTTATCCTGAACTACCCACAGAGATGTCGCATCGTCTCAATAGAGGATATGTCATACCGTTCAACGTTCAACGTTCTGCGTTCTGCGTTCTGCGTTCAGCCACCGATATAGCCCAGCAATACGCCGGCAATCTTCCGCAACTGCATTTCATCAGAACCTTCGGTAATCCGATATCGACGATGATGCCGATAATGATGCTCGAACTGTTTGTGGCGCGAATAACCCATACCACCGTGTAGCTGAATCGCTTCGTCAGCGGCGCGGCACGCCAGCTGATTAGCGCGATAGTTACACATCGCCACTTTATCGGAGATTCGCTTGGCCACATCCGCTTTTGACATGGTGTCGATTAACGCTGCGACATTGAACGTTAATGCCTTGACCAACTCGTAGTCAGTAGACAGTTCTGCCAAACGAAATTGAATCGCCTGATTGCTTGCCAGTGGCTTGCCAAAAGTCTGGCGAGCTTTGACCCATGCTACGGTTTCTTCAATACAGTAACGGGCCGTTCCCAAACTAGAAGCAGCCTGCCGGATACGATTCTCATGAACAAAGTGCTGCGCCAGCAGCAAGCCCTTGTCGAGCCCCCCCAAAATACTACTGGCGGGCAGCCAAACATCACTCAAACTGACACGAGGGTGGTCGGTAGGCATATTAAAGGTCCACAACCAAGCATCGACCGAATAACCCTGCGTTTCTATTGGCATCAAAAATGCGGTGATACCCAGCGCCGCGCCATCCTTACCTGATGTGCGCGCAAACACTAAAATATGTGAGGCCACGTGAGCGCCTGTGGTCCACATTTTCTCGCCCGAGATCAAAAAGCCCTCGACACCATCACGCGATTCAGCGGTTGCTCGAGATTTCATCCACGTTGCATCAGAGCCATGCTCAGGCTCAGTCAAACCGAATGCAATCATGACGCTGCCATCGATGCTACCGGGAATTAGCGTTTCTTTTTGTTCGGTGTCACCAAAATCTCGGACCAATAAGGTTGTTGGATAATTCCCTACAATCGAATGCTCGTTTTGTAAGTCACAATGCAAACCGATACCCTTAGCAGCAAGGTGCTCGCGAATGATCGCCATCTCGTAGTTCGTGCCATCTGCACCACCATATTCGGTCGGTAGCGCAAAGGCCAAATGACCTGCCCTGCGCGCACGCTCTCGCGCCTCACTAAGCAGCGCCTCCCATTCAACCGCTGGCCGACCATCGTTATCCCAATCAGTACGACAGTGCTCTCGACGATGATCAAAGAAACGCTGATTATCATCCATAGCCTCGAGTGGCTTCAGATCGGAGTCGATGAAAGCATCGAGCTCTTGTAAGTAGGTATCAATATCGCGATTTACGTTCATATTTGTCTCTCATCTCTTACTGCACGGCTCACCCAATTAAGAGGTCATTTCACCCCAGCGCGCGTTTGCCACTCGCCCCCCCGAATACTTGGGGTTATCAATTGCCATTTTGATTAGCGTACGACGGCGTATTAGAGACATCAGCGAACCATTTGCCTCCTCGATTGGATCTAGGGACACTTCCTGCTTGCGCAAAGCAACAGCAAGGCCCTGCCATACGGGTAAATCGTCTGCCAAACCTGTGTGCTGAGCAATGCGCGAGTCGACAGCATTCAGCTCCGTCAACAATGCCTGCTCGCGCTCAACAATCGCTAGCGAATTTATAGCGACGCGCAGTTGATAGGACTTAAAACCGCTGAGGTCTGGGGCTATCTCACTGCGTAAGAAAGCGCGCACGGTGCTTAATAGTTCGTTGACGGCAGTATCACTCATGAATAAAAAACTCCTTGGAAACGCATGGGCTATAACCTTTTCTGTTTAAAATGACCGATGTCACACATCATCTAACAACAGCAAAATATCAATTTCAGACTCTGACATGCGCCGACCAATAGCAGCGCGTTCTAGTGTTGCATCTTGGCCACTACGATACATTTCCAGCATTGTGAGTGTAATCAGCCCCCAATTTAATGCCGCAAATAATTGCCAATAGCGCAGTTGCGATAGGCTCGGTGCATGACCTGCAACCGACAGGTAACCCGCTAATAAATCCTCTGCCGCGCCGAAACCACCTGCAGTCTTTTCATACCGACCAAAGCGCCAAACATTCGCGCAAAAATAGCCAAGATCTTCGACAGGGTCACCAATATGCGCGAGCTCCCAGTCTAAAACCGAACTCAGTCCTTGGGGACCAATGAGTAAATTGCCATTACGAAAGTCACCATGCACTAGCGTGAGTGAAGGGCAAGGCTGCTGATTTTTACGAAGCCAATCAACAGCAATTTGGTGGACGGGCGAGCTATTCCCAAAGCGATCAATCAGACTTTGGAAATCATCAAGGCGCGTTAGAAGGGGCAAGCTGGGCGTGAGTTTCGGTAAGCTATCGACGGGAACAGCGTGAATGCCCGCCAGCACGACGCCCGCTTGAAAGGGAATCTCTGGCAATATTTTGGCGTATTGGGGTTCTGAAAATAACTTATTAGGTAGCGCTTCACCCGACTCTCGGGACATCACATAACCAGGCCCTAGTGGCGAGTGCTCAGGTACGATACATACCACTTTGGGCACGGCTACGCCCATGTCAGCAACTGCCGAAACCAGCGCCGCTTCAGTGTCTAGTGACAGCGCCGACACCCCAAGCTTGGCGCCATCTTGTTGCTCATCGTGATTTTCAATGCCGGGTTCTCGTCGCAGGATAAGGGGGGCCAGCAGCTCATCGTCGCCAATATAATCAAATGACCATGTTTCCATATTAGCGCCGCCGGACAGGCGCTTCAGTGCAATGACACGGCCATTGCTTAGATGAGGCATTAACAACGCCTCTAAAGCTGTTGCGGTGACGCTACTGTCGATATCCGTCTTGTCCATCATGACTCCTTCCACCATTGGCTATGTATGCTGTGACTTAAGTTAAGTATTTCCGTGCTCAACACTGCTCTGCGCATTACCGTCACTGCCTAAAACTCACGTCCTGCTGCCGGCTATCAACACGCATCATACGATCTCTCCAATCTGGATAAACGTCGGCAAATGTTTCAAAGATCGCCGCAAGTGGCAGATCCGTAAAACTACCGCGCTCGTGCACGTACTCCATATGACGCTGGCCACTGGCATCAAACGGGTGCATGAGTGCACCATTCACCGCGTCAAAGGCCAGTACTTTTACCCCAAAACGATCACAAAGCCCCTGATTAAATGCGCTTGATAACTTCACCCAACGACCGTCGAGCCACAGTTCAGAGTAGCCATGCCAGGCGAACACATCGGTGCCCATGCTGGCGCGCAATTTGTTACTACTCAAATGATTCTTAACATCGGCGAAGCCGAGTCTTGCAGGAATACCCTGGCCCCTAGCTAATGCGGTTAACAATACGGCCTTGGGCACACACCAAGCAGTCGCGGTTTTTGCGATATTGCTGGCGCGAAATTCAGCGGCATCCGTCGACAAACTGTAGGGGTCATACCACAACCCATCTCGAACTGCCTCAAACAGCGCCTGTGCGACCGCAATAGGCTCGCCATTCACACCGCGTAACGCCGCTGCCGCAAAATTCTGCACGGCATCATGCTCAAAATCTAAAAAATAAGAACTGGCTAAATATTCTGTCAAGGACTGTCACCTCTCTGCGCACCACTGTGCGCACCACTGATGCAGACACCGCTATTGCTGAACGGCAATAATGTAACGGACTTTATCAACGACAGCGAGGCGATTGGGCATTCGCGTAAAAAAGCGCCTTGCGGTGACCATCGTCCTGCGCCCACGCCGTAAAAAAACCCCAACCAGTTACCTGATCAGGGTTTCATTATGCCAAGTCGCTGGCATCACAACGCTACTTTACTTGCTCTTAGCAGCTTTGCGCTCTTTCTCTTCTTCAATCACCTTAGCCGCAACGTTCGATGGGCATGGTAAATAGTGCGAGAACTCCATAGAGAACTGCCCTCGACCTGAGGTCATTGTGCGCAAAGTACCGATATAGCCAAACATCTCTGACAGCGGTACGTCCGCCTTGATACGAACACCCGTACTGGCGGGCTCTTGGTCTTTGATCATACCGCGACGGCGATTTAGGTCGCCAATCACATCACCGACGTGATCTTCAGGCGTAAATACATCTACCTTCATCATCGGCTCGATCAACTGCGGCGAAGCTTTGGGCATACTTTGACGGTATGCACCGCGCGCAGCCAGCTCAAAAGCAATAGCCGATGAGTCAACCGCGTGGAAGCCACCGTCGTACAGCTCAATCGAGCAATCCAAAACGGGGAAGCCCGCCAATGGACCCTCAAGCATCATATTCTTGAAACCCTTCTCAATCGCTGGGAAGAATTCTTTAGGCACGTTTCCGCCCACAACTTTTGACGCGAATATGAAGCCAGTGCCCGGCTCGCCGGGCATAATACGGTAGTCGATCTTACCGTACTGACCTGAACCACCCGACTGCTTCTTGTGGGTGTAACTATCGTCAATTTCTTGCGTAATTGTTTCGCGGTAAGCCACCTGCGGTTGACCAACAATAAGATCAACACCATAGGTTCGCCGCAAAATATCGATCTTGATATCGAGGTGTAACTCACCCATACCTTTGAGAATGGTCTCACCTGAATCTTCATCAGTTTCAACACGGAATGAAGGATCTTCGGAGATCATCTTACCGATAGCGATACCCATTTTCTCTGAACCGCCCTTGTCTTTAGGTGCGACTGCGATCGAGATGACGGGATCTGGGAACACCATGGCTTCCAGCGTACAAGGCTTATCGACACTGCACAGTGTGTGACCGGTCTGCACGTTCTTCATGCCAATACAGGCGATGATGTCACCGGCTTGCGCGGAGTCGATTTCGTTGCGTTCGTTGGCGTGCATTTCAACCATGCGGCCAATACGCTCGGTTTTACCCGTTGCGGCGTTGAGAATAGTGTCGCCTTTCTTCAACTTACCCGAGTAAATGCGAATGAAGGTCAGCGCTCCAAAACGGTCATCCATGATTTTGAATGCCAATGCACGCAAGGGCTCGTCGACCGATACCAGCGCAAACTCACCCGTAGGTTCGCCTTCTTCGTCAGTTAACGGCTGAGGATCAACCTCGGTTGGGCTAGGCAAGTAATCGACAACAGCGTCGAGCACCAATTGCACACCTTTGTTCTTAAACGCCGAACCACAGAAAGTCGGGAAGAACTTCAAGGTACGAGTGCCCTCTCGAATGCAACGCTTGATGTCTTCCACCGACGGCATTTCGCCCTCCATGTAGGCCATCATCAGGTCGTCGTCGAGCTCTACAGCAGTTTCCACTAGCTGCTCGTGGTAGTTGTCGACCTCGTCGACCATGTCAGCAGGGACGTCAACAATTTCAAAATTTTCTGGCAGACCTGAATCATCCCAAACATAGGCTTGCTTGGTCAGTACGTCTACGACGCCGACGAATTCATCTTCACGGCCAATGGGTAATGTCATCACAACCGGATGAGCACCCAGTACTTTCTCGACCTGCTCTACCACGCGATAGAAATCGGCGCCGATTCGGTCAAGCTTATTAACGAAAATGATACGTGCCACTGCCGAGTCATTGGCATAACGCCAGTTAGTCTCAGACTGAGGCTCAACACCGCCTGAACCGCAGAACACACCTACGCCGCCATCGAGTACTTTCAGCGAACGGTAAACTTCAACGGTGAAGTCTACGTGTCCGGGGGTATCGATGATGTTCATGTGGTGATCTTTCCAGAAACAGGTCGTCGCCGCGGACTGAATAGTAATGCCGCGCTCTTGCTCCTGTTCCATGAAGTCAGTGGTAGCCGCACCATCGTGAACTTCACCGGTTTTATGGATTTTACCCGTCAGCTTCAGGATACGCTCAGTCGTCGTGGTCTTGCCCGCGTCAACGTGCGCAAAAATACCGATGTTTCTATATAGGGATAGGTCTGCCATTGCTCCACTCATTTAGTCTGGTTGGTTTAAAACTGAATTTTTGACTTCACTCTGCTCTCGCTACTGCACCGACATATCAGTGCACCTTGCCATCAGATACGCTTATAGCGGTCAAAAGGCGCAAGGGCAGAAAATAAAATATGTTATAAATCAATCGCTTAAGTAAAATGCCAAAATTGATAACTTATGCGGCGCGACTTATACCACATCACTCACAAACACGCCCGTGCAAAAATGGTCTAAAACTACCTTTTCATTTTTCCACAGTCATCAAGGACTCGCCTCGCATTTCATTCGACAGCGCGCGCATAATACAGGTTTACAGCACGCTAGGTAACAATCTAACGCTATTGAGGACGTATTTTGCTCACGCCAGAAGCTAATAGACTACCCCATGTTTTACTCTATGAGCCGGAGATACCACCTAACACCGGCAATATCATTCGGTTATGCGCCAACACAGGTGCTTTACTACACCTGATTGAACCCATGGGTTTTGTACTCGACGACAAACGTCTGCGCAGAGCAGGCCTTGATTATCACGAATGGGCAAATGTCAAAACATGGCCCAATCTCGACGCTTATCGCGCACAGTATCCGCAGCAGCGCCTACTCGCCGTTGAAACCAGCGGTACCCAGCGACACAGTGACGTGACTTTTAGCGCCACCGACACGCTCATGCTCGGCCCTGAAACGCGCGGCCTACCACAAGCACTACTCGATGAAATGCCAGCAGAAAATATCTTGCGGCTGCCGATGCTACCCAATCGACGCAGCCTGAATTTATCCAACGCCACCGCCATCATCGTATTTGAGGCCTGGCGCCAACTGGGCTTTCCCGGCGCTAGTGACTGAGCGTCTCTAGATTGGCAAAATGCGCCAGCGCCTCAGGATTAGCCAATGCATCTTGATTTTTCACAGGGCGCCCATGAACCACTTCACGCACGGCTAGCTCAACGATTTTACCGCTTATGGTGCGTGGTATTTCAGGTACCTGAATAACTTTTGCAGGGACATGCCGCGGCGTAGTTTCCTGACGAATAGTCGTTTTAATACGGGTAATCAGCTGGTCATCTAGCGTTAAATCGGGGCGCAGTACAACGAATAACACCACCCGCACATCATCCTGCCAGACCTGCCCAATCACCACGCTCTCGATCACCTCGTCGAGACGCTCAACCTGACGGTAAATTTCGGCTGTGCCAATACGTACTCCGCCTGGATTAAGTACCGCATCAGAGCGCCCGTGGATAATATACCCGCCATGAGCAGTGTGCTCGCCATAGTCACCATGCGCCCAAACATTGGGCCAAGTATCAAAATAAGCGGCTAAAAACTTTGTTTGATCGGGGTCATCCCAAAAACCAATCGGACAGCTGGGAAATGGCTGTGTACACACCAGCTCACCCTTCTCACCCACCACTGATTGCCCGGCATCGTTCCAAATTTCTACGGCCATCCCCAGGCCCGCTGCTTGAATTTCCCCGTTGTAAACGGGCAGTACAGAGCAGCCACCGACAAAACACGACAAGATGTCAGTACCCCCTGAAATACTAGAGAGACATACATCCGCCTTGAAGTCTCGGTAGACGTATTCAAAACTTTCATGGGAGAGGGGCGATCCGGTAGACAAAATAGTTCTCAGGCTATTTAAATCACGACCTGCACTCGGCTTGACACCGGCTTTCTCCAAAGCCGCAATGAATTTTGCACTAGTACCAAAAACATTAATGCCCTCTTGATCAATAGCGTCGATTAGCAAATGGCCATCGCGTGCAAACGGCGAGCCGTCATACAAAACAATCGTCGCACCGGTCGCAAGACTCGATACCAACCAGTTCCACATCATCCAGCCACAGGTTGAGAAGTAAAAGATGACGTCATCAGCTTTTAAATCCACATGCAATTGATGCTCTTTTAAATGCTGCAACAAGCTGCCACCGGCGCCATGAACAATACATTTAGGCACCCCCGTCGTCCCCGACGAGTACATAATAAAAAGTGGGTGATCAAACGGCAGCTGCTCGAACTGAACCTGGGTAGCCGTGTTATCTAAACATTCAGCAAACGTTCGTGCTTGAGGAATAGCTTGCAGATCTGGCACTGCATTAACGAGCGGAACAATAACGACCGCAGCCAAAACACTACCCTCTGCATTAGTCAGCGCCTGGCTAATACGGGCTACCCGTGCAAGAGAGTCATGGGATTTACCACCATAGAAGTAACCGTCGGCGGCAAACAACACCTTAGGTGCTATTTGCCCAAAGCGATCCATCACGCCATTGAGTCCGAAATCTGGCGAGCAAGAAGACCAAATAGCACCTAACGATGTGGCCGCTAGCATCGCCACCACGGTCTCGGTGATATTTGGCATGAAGCCAACCACACGATCTCCCGGACCAACACCAAGCTCTCGGAGCCAAGCAGAAAGCTGCGCAACCTGTAGGTACAAATCGGAAAAACTGAGGCTACGACGGTCACCATTTTCCAGCAGCGAGACTATCGCTGTTGCATCATCTCGTCTGTGCAGTAAATTCTCGGCAAAATTCAAGCGGGCATCAGGGAACCAGCGTGCGCCGGGAAAACGCTCTGCATCCGCCAAGACATGTTCGGACGTGTGACTCGACACCACATTGCCGAACTGCCAAATCGCCTGCCAAAAGAGCGCCGGATGGGCAACCGACCATTGGTGAAGTAATGGGTAATCGAGCGCCTGAGGCGCCCCTTGCAAGCCCCTTATGCCCTCCATAAAAACCGAGAGATTCGAGGCGGCACATCGGGCATTACTGGGTTGCCATAATGGCTGATCTTGAGTAGCTGACATGTTAACGACCTTATTAACGCGCAAAAAAACCCTGCTTAGCGCATAGCTTACGATAAATCACTTAAGTCTAAACGCTGGACAAACAGCGGTAAAAACTCATCACGACGATGACTCACAAACACCATAGTACTGTGCCGACGCTCCGCAATTTGCTCAAGCATCCGCAACACCCGGTAACGATTCAGCTCATCTAGCCCCTGCGTTGCTTCGTCGAGGATCAGCAACAGGGGTGATTTCACCAACGCGCGCGCAATTAATGCCAGCCTTTGCTCACCATAGCTGAGCTGACCAAAGGCAGTGTCTGCCTGGTCGCCCAGCCCCGCCAACGTCAACCACTGCTTCGCTAAGGCGATTTGCTGCGGGCTCACCGCCTCGTAAACACCAATGGAGTCAAAGAAACCCGAGCAAACGGCCGTCAGCGCAGTGCAGCTCACCCGATAGCGCCGATGTAAATCTGCACTCACGATACCCATATGCTGCTTGATATCCCAGATAGATTCACCGCCACCACGACGCAAACCAACCACAGTGACATCATTGCTAAAGCACTGTGGGCAATCCCCTGTGATCAGGCCCAATAGCGTCGATTTACCTGAACCGTTGTCGCCGGTAATCAGCGTATGCTGTAGTGGTTCAATGCGTAAGTCGATGTTATCAAGCACCGCCTTACCGCCATAAGTCACCGTGCAATTGCTCAGCGAGACCAAAAAGGCATGTGCATAGTCCTCGAGCTCCAGTGCTGCATCGGGCAGCGCTGGCTGGGTTAGCTGCGCGGGATCAAGCAGACTGTCGATTGCCCGCCGCGTAGCCGGGTTCGCAAGCTCACCCATAACACTGAGCTCGCCCTGTTCTACCAAAGCACAGGCATTACACCAAGCCGGTATGTCCTGCCTATTACTCAGCAAAAAGACCAACGTGACGCCGGTTTTCGTCGCGGCGCAGAGCGCATCAGAAAGTGCCGCACAAGTATTCACGTCGAGGCTGTCGAAAGGATTGTCGAGTATCACTAATTCAACCCCTTCTAAAATCGCTTGCAACACGAGTAGCTTGCGACTCTCCCCCGTACTCAGCTGGCAATAACCGGTCTGCAGACGATGTCTTAAATTAAATATATCAATTAACGGGCTTGTCAATTGATCTGCCGGTAAAAACGCTGCAGCCTTAGTGCCAGGCTCTACCTGGTTGGCATAATCACCGTCGTCTTGTTGCAACTCGCGCTCGTAAATCAGCTGCTGGGCTTCCAACGAAATTAACCGGACTTGATCCGGGTGCGCTGCAATCGTAAAAGATTCGACGCCCTCTGGGGCGAGCTTACCGAGCAGCAGTTTGTCTACATACTGTTTGCCCGCGCCGTTTCGACCCATCACGCACCATGCTTCTCCGCGCTGCACTTGCCAATTGGCGATATTGAGATGAGCATGTCGGAGACGTTTAATCGTAATCATTGGGTCATTCAAAATAGGTTGCAGTCCACCCACGGGGGCTCCCTGTATAAAGTGTAAGAAACATAGATGCCGATCAATTTAACATCACCGTATAAAAACCCGCGATGATCATCTACAAATATGATAAAACCAAGGTTTCGGCTAGGCGCCGCCACCGCGCGCACAGTAGTCTGCCATTCAGCCAGCCACTAAGGTGTACAGCACACGATGTTCGCTAGTAAATTACCGCAAGTTGGTACCACTATTTTCACTCGAATGTCTGCGCTAGCACAAACCCATCAGGCACTAAACTTATCGCAAGGATTTCCTGATTTTGCGGCACCGACGGCGCTTTGCGACGCACTCGGTGATGCCGCTCGCGCAGGCTATAACCAATATCCCCCGATGGCCGGACTGCCATTACTGCGCCAATGTGTTGCTGAACAGTTACGCCATTACCGGGGTGTGAACGTCGATGCAGAGCAAGAAGTGACCATTGTACCAGGCGCCACCGAAGGCATTTTTTGTGCGATTCAGGCCGCGATCAAACCCGGCGATGAAGTTATCGTCCTCGACCCCGTCTATGACAGCTATGAACCAGCCATCATTCTCGCCGGGGGTGTCGCTGTGCATGTGGCGCTGCAGGCGGAGACTTTTCTCCCCGACTGGTCAAGCATCGCCGATGCTCTCACCCCCCGAACCCGCATGATCATGATCAATACACCACATAATCCTTGTGGCAGTGTGTGGTCCGCGGAAGATATGGCAACGCTTGAAGCTTTGGCCGAACGGCATGACCTATTGGTCTGCAGCGATGAAGTTTATGAGTTTTTAGTATTTGATAAGCGTACCCATCACAGTGTTTTGCAATGGCCAGCGCTACGCGCGCGCAGTTTTGTGCATTTCTCTTTTGGTAAAACCTTTAGCGTCACGGGCTGGAAGACCGGCTACTGCATTGCACCCGCCGCGTTGACTCGAGAGTTGCGTAAAGTCCACCAATACGTTGCATTTGTCGCAGTGGCACCCGTACAACATGCGCTGGCAAATTTCATGATGGGAAATCCGGAATATCCGGGCACCCTAGCCGATTTCTACCAACGCAAACGCGATCTGTTTTGTGACGCACTGGCAAACTCAAAATTCCGTTTCACGCCAACCAGCGGCAGCTTCTTTCAATTACTAGACTACAGCGCCTTAAGCGATAAATCCGATGCCGACCTCTGTGTCGACTGGACGGTCAATCACGGAATTGCCAGCATTCCCATTTCGGTCTTTTATGAACGGCCTCCCGCGAACCATCAGCTACGCTTTTGTTTTGCTAAATCTGACGACACTTTGATACAAGCTGCGGAGCGATTATGCGCAATTTAACAGTGACTTTAGTGCAGACCGAACTGGCTTGGGAAAGCCCTGCTGATAACCGTCAGCAGTTTGCGCAGCGACTCGCCAGCGAGCCACTGATGACCGATTTAATCGTGTTACCCGAAATGTTCACCACCGGCTTTTCGATGAATGCTGTAGCCAACGCTGAGCCACCACAAGGCGACACTGAAGCGTGGATGCGTGATATCGCCCACCGTTATGACTGTGCCGTCACCGGTAGCATTGCCGTGCGCGAACATGGGGCAGTATTCAACCGGTTGTTATTTGCCACGCCCGACACCGTCACCTATTACGACAAGCGTCATTTGTTTCGTATGGCAGGCGAGCACAAACGCTATACCGCAGGTACTGACCGGGTCGTGGTGCCATGGCGCGACTGGCGTATTCAGCTAATGGTCTGCTACGACCTGCGCTTCCCTGTATTCAGCCGCCAACAGGGTGACGAATACGATGCGCTGTTATACGTCGCCAATTGGCCTAGTGCGCGCGCCGCCCATTGGCGTTCACTATTACCGGCCCGCGCCATTGAAAATGCCGCCTGTGTCATTGGGGTAAACCGGATTGGTAGCGACGCAAATGGTATGAGCTATAGCGGTGATAGCGTTGTTATTGATGGTAATGGCCGGACACTTCTCGACATGCAATCTCGAGCGGGGTGTGAAAGCGCCGTACTTGATGGCGCGGCTTTAAAGCAGTATCGCGCTGGATTCCCGGTGCATTTAGATGCCGACACATTCAGCTTGGTGCCAGATAATACTAAGTGACCTCAGCTCAAGTCATTGGACGCGATATTGTCTTGGACAGCTGCCGCGCTTTGATGCTTTTCTGCGTCGCTAAAACCCAGGCTCACAAGCCAGAATTGAACAGCGATTTACGCTATGCTGCGCCTAAAATTATTGTGCAACTTCGGAGTTAACTATGAGCACCACTTACCCCACCCTGAATCACGGTCTCGGCGAAGAACTCAACATGCTGCGTGACTCAGTTTACGCGCTGGTGCAAAAAGAATTGGCACCACGCGCCGGGGAAATCGATGCCTGCAATGAGTTCCCCATGGATATGTGGCGTAAGTTTGGCGATCTCGGTCTGCTCGGCATGACAGTTGATGAGGCCTATGGTGGCACCAATATGGGCTATTTGGCTCACTGTATTGCGATGGAAGAAATCTCGCGGGCGTCAGCCTCTGTTGGACTGTCCTATGGCGCACATTCCAATCTGTGCTTAAACCAAATTCAAAAAAATGGCAGCGAGGCTCAAAAAGTAAAGTACCTACCCAAACTCTGTAGTGGCGAGCACATCGGCGCACTCGCCATGTCAGAGCCAGGTGCGGGTTCCGATGTGGTGAGCATGCGGCTACGGGCCGAGAAGCGAGGTGATCGTTACGTACTCAATGGTAATAAAATGTGGATCACCAACGGGCCCGATGCCAACGTCTATGTGATTTACGCTAAAACCGATCCCGACGCGGGGAGCAAGGGTATGACCGCATTTCTTGTGGAGAGAGATTCCCCTGGATTTTCTCGTGCGCCGAAGCTCGACAAGCTGGGTATGCGTGGCTCCAACACCTGCGAATTGGTTTTTGAGGACTGTGAAGTACCCGAAGAAAATATTCTAGGTCAACTCAATCGAGGTGTTGCTGTATTGATGTCGGGTCTCGATTACGAACGTGCAGTTTTATCGGGCGGCCCAGTAGGTATTATGCAGGCCTGCCTCGATGTCGTCGTACCTTATGTGCACGATCGTAAACAGTTCGGTCAATCCATTGGTGAGTTCCAGCTGATCCAGGGAAAAGTTGCCGATATGTACACCCTGACCTCAGCGAGCCGCGCTTTTTTGTACGCCGTAGGTCGCGCACTTGATCGTGGTGAGGACAGCCGTAAAGATGCCGCAGCGGTTATTTTATACACCGCCGAAATGGCTACGAAGTGCGCACTCGATGCAATTCAGCTACTTGGTGGTAACGGCTACATCAATGACTACCCGACCGGTCGTCTGCTGCGCGATGCGAAACTGTATGAAATTGGTGCGGGCACTTCTGAGATCCGTCGCATGCTGATCGGTCGTGAACTATTTAACGAGACGCACTAACTCATGACTTTACCTAAGCGCGTAAGAATCGTTGAGGTCGGTCCTCGCGACGGCCTGCAGAACGAATCACAGCCCGTTGCGGCAGCTTCGCGTGTCGAGTTAATTGATCATTTGGCTGCTGCAGGACTTGGGCATATTGAGGCGGGCAGTTTCGTATCGCCTAAGTGGGTACCACAGATGGCGCATAGTGATGCGGTTTTTGCGGGTATCACTCGCGTAGAGGGTGTTGTCTACAGTGCGCTAACGCCCAATTTAAAAGGTTTTGAACTCGCCGCCGCCGCAGGCGTTGATGAGGTCGCAGTATTTGCGGCCGCCAGCGAATCTTTTTCACAAAAGAATATCAACTGCAGTATCGCCGAAAGTTTGCAACGCTTTGCACCGGTTGTCGCAGCGGCACAGCAGGTGGGTATCCGCGTTCGCGGCTACGTATCTTGTGTGGTTGGCTGCCCCTACGAGGGCGACATTAGTCCAATTGCCGTGGCAAGCGTGACCCAAGCGTTGCTTGACCAAGGCTGCTATGAAGTTTCCCTCGGTGACACTATTGGTGTCGGGACTGCAGGAAGCTTCACGCTTCTGCTCGAAACGCTGCTTGCAGATATAAGTCATCAGCGGCTGGCACTGCATTGTCACGACACCTACGGCCAAGCGCTCGCGAATATTTTGGTCGGACTCCAGCATGGCATTAGCGTTGTTGACAGCTCGATCTCAGGGCTTGGCGGCTGCCCCTATGCGCGCGGTGCATCGGGCAATGTTGCTACAGAAGATGTTGTCTATTTGTTGCAAGGTATGGGTATCGATACAGGCGTCGATTTAGCCGCTTTGACAGCCGCCGGCGCATATATATCAAATGTGCTTGGGCGGTCGAGCCAGTCTAGGGTTGCGCAGGCTCTGCTCGCAAAATCATAAGACAAACGAACGCGCAGTTATGCTCGGTGCGTGTACCTACGATCGACAGACTTACCGCGCTAAGCGCCATAGACCGCGCATTAAAATGCGCGGGTTTCGCCAATATCGAATACCCAGCTATTCTCATCACCAAATGCAGTGTTCTTTGCTGCTGCCTTAAAGCGTATTGGCGGTTCACTAAGCGGCTCATCCGACAGATCGAACGTGCCAAAGTGCATGGCCAATACCGTCTTCGCACCCAAGTCCTGCGCGGCTCGCACCGCCTCATCAGGATTCATATGGGCCTCGCGCATCATGGCAGTCGGCTCATAGGCACCAATCGGCATGGCCGCCAGGTCAAAAGGACCGAGCTTTTCCCCAATGTCTTTAAAGCCCGCGAAATATCCAGTATCTCCTGCAAAGTAAAAGCGTCTTTGTTCGCCGATCACCGCCCATGAGGACCACAGGGCTTTATCGTTATCACTCAGACTTCGTTTGCTCCAATGCTGCGCTGGCAGACAGTGAATGGAGGCGCCTTTAACCGTCGTTGTTTGCCCCCAATCTAGCTCCTGGATATTGCTGATGCCTTTGCCGCGCAGCAAATCACCATTCCCTAGGGGCACTATAAATTGCGTCTCAGCGTTAAGCTGCGCCAGGTCTCGCAACGTCGGTAGATCCATATGGTCGAAATGATTATGCGATATCAATACAAAATCGATGGGTGGCAAATCATCCAATGCCAAGCCCGGATCAACAAAGCGGCTAGGGCCAATCAGCGGGACAGGACTGGGTCGACCTGACCAGATGGGATCAGTTAAGAAAGTGAGGTGTTCAGTTTGTACCAGCAGTGTGGAATGACCGATCCACGTCACCGTCGGCTCGCCGCCCCCGGCGTTCGCGCGTAAAAAAGCACCATCGTTATCAACTCGCTCCGGCGCGTCCTTTCCGCTTCTAAAATAAGTGCCAAAACGGCGGAAGAAAAAAGGCGCGCGCACGCTCAATGGCCCGTGGCTGAGCTCACCTTTTAAGTTAATAAAGCGGCCATCAGTGTCGCGGTCTGCGCCTTTAAATAACATAGCTGAATCTCCAAAACTAAAAGCCACCGGCAACAGCGTAAGCAAAGTAAGTGCAGCGAGGGTCAAGCTACGCATTAAATATTCTCCTTTATCAAGGCAGTCTCCATATTTAGGACAAGTACACGAACAACACTCGCACCACTCACGGTCATCATGCTATCGCCGTCAAATCGACTGTGGCAGCAACGGCAACCATAACAAACAAACTCAGTCGGTTTGTTCGACGTGTTAATTTATGGCGTGCTCACCGACTGTAGAGCGCTGTACATACCTACGAGTCTGTATGCCAAACAGTTTTCTTTTGGTCGGATAACCTTAGACCTAACGACCACCTTGCTGATCAGTCACAGTTCAACTGGCGTTGAATCACAATTATTTAGCAAGGGGTTTGTATCGATAACAGTGCGACGTCATTGATCACCGACTGCTGTGGGTCATCGATATAATGCATCGGCTAGCCCAATAGGCGCAGAGTGATATCAATCGTTCAGCGCTGGAGCTCTCTATTTAACTTCGCGAAGTGACCATGCTAAAACCGCCAGTATTTGCGCGACATCTTGTTCATCGATAATTAAAGGCGGCTTAATCTTAATCACATTACTATCGTAGCCGTTGGTGTTCACCAACACCCCCTGGGCCTTCATAGATTCGACGATTTTTTTCGCCACCTGAGCCGCTGGTGTACGCGCAAGCGGATCATCAACTAACTCGACACCCACATATAACCCTAGGCCTCTGATATCCCCTATTAGTGGGTACTGCCTCTGCAAATCATACAGGCCCGCTATTAATAAACCTGACATCGCTCGGGTATTAGCCATC
>CAWUXF010000080.1:0-5634 GCA_963926325.1 uncultured Luminiphilus sp.
AACGTATCAATTAATGCAATGTCATTAACTGAAGACCCTGCTACCTGGGCTGTTAGCAGCTGGAACGGTAGTGCTTTTCGTATTTTAGTCTGCAATGACAGCCCAGTAGGTACTTATAAAGTAGGTTTTACTGCCCGCGACGGGAAAGGTGGCAAAAGCTTTTTGGGTTATGTAGACGTTACTATTCTTGAGGAAACGCGCCCCGGTGGGGATATTGTATTTTAATAAAAAATAGAGAGTGTATTTTTTTATGTTCTTATCAATGAAATAAAGCCCACAGCAGCATATTAGGTAATATGAGTATGATCTTTATATTAAGCCATACGGTAAGGACTGATTTTGAATTGAACAGAAACCTGTTCAGACGCTCGATTCAAGGGTGATATTTGTAACGGATAGAGTGCAGATTACAAGGCATGTGTTCGTTAAGTTTATACTGTAAGGGCATCGCTATGATACGGCATCTGGCCGCAGTAAGTATGATTCAGTTTTCGTTGGTTATTCCTGTCATGGCGCAGCCGCTTATTTGGGACGCTGGTAATTGGGACGTAAATACTTGGGCTGCGAATGTTGACCCGTCGATAGATTCTGACGGTGACGGTGTTGCTGACATTAACGACGCCTTTCCGGATGACCCTGCAGCCTCAGTCGACACCGATGGTGATGGTTATCCTGATGCTTGGAATGATGCTGCCACACCAGATCAAATAGCTGCGTCGTTATTAGTGTTAGACGCATTCCCGAATAACTCGGCGGCATCCATTGACGCTGACCAGGATGGTTTGCCAGATGAGTGGAACGCAGGATGTGATTTGGCATGTCAGCAGAGTTCGGGTTTAACACTCGACACTGACCGTGATAACGACGGTATTGATGACGCTTTAGATCCATTTCCTTATGATCCAACACCGGTTACGCCTTTGCCGCTGAGTACAGTTGACTTGGTGCAGGGCTTGATCGGTTTCGTAGATGCGTACCAAGGTGTAGACCCAGATTTCCCACTATTTGGATCTGGCGGGGATAATTGGTTTTTTGCCAGCGATGGCAGTTTCCAGCGCGCACAATGGCCTGAGGGACAGAATCGTGTGGCAGGAGATTGGACAGTAGAGGATCGGTCTGGGGAGATCTTGGTTGCTACAGACCTTGAAGGTGCACCTTTAATTTCCTTCGTTGACCGAGGGTGGAATCTGAATTTCAATCAGAATTATCAAACGCCAGCAGACCAAATCGAAGTCATTAGGTATACGCATAGTCGTTGGGCGTTGGTGAACTATGATGGTGAAAAAGCACGCTTTGCGCGTGAAATAACTTACGAAGAGTACGCTGTAGATCCTGCTGCAGCGCTCGATCCTAGCCTGCCCATTTACAGTGAGCGGCGTCCGGTTACGACTGTTGATTTCATACCCGCTGCAAATTCAATTGCAATTGATGCCACAAACATTGAGGGCAGTGCTTTTGCTATTGCAGCTGTTAAATCTCGTCCCGACGCTAATTCGACGTTTATGTGCCCCAGCAGTGGTGATTGTACTGATTTAATACAATTTGAAGCCGGTGGCACAGGCCGGTCACTCATCACAGATAATGCGGTGACATGGCAAATTACGCTGGCGGGGCATTTAGAGCTTGTGGCGGATGTCGGCTTGGCATCGGAAACGCAGTTTACAATTAGTAAACTGCGCCCATCACTGAGTGACAGAGGCTTTACTGGCTATATTAGCGCCGAGGAAGACGGCGTTGCGATGGGCCAATTGGGTTATTTGGCGCGTTTGGCTGACAATGTGGATATAGCGCCCTTTATCGGTGTAGGGCTGTCCAATGCGGACTTGCAAAGGAATCCTGATGCACGCAACGAGAATGGTGACGTAATCTCGGCATTTGGTTGGCGTTTGGACGCCGATGAGGCGTCTCAATCAGGCGCAGTGCTAAGCGGTGCTGGCGAAAATCTTTCTTATAACTGCGACGCAGCCCTCACTTGCAACGTTGGCGCAAGGGACATGACATGGACTTATGATGGTGTCGCCATCGAAATTATTCGCTTCTATCCGCCAGAATGGAATATCGATCGACGTCGTACTTGGCGAGTACTATCTGCAAGCGATAATGAGCTCTATGTGCTAGAAACGTTGGTATTTACCGATTCTAATGTTGATCCGTCGGAGGTCGTTCGTTATAGCAGAGTTAACATTTATGGCTTTTATGATGACTTCGACATCAACGATGTCGATGCTGACGGCGTACAGAATGGGCAAGATGCATTCCCCACTGACGAAGGCGCCTCGGTAGACACCGATGGCGATGGTATGCCGGATGATTACAACGCCAATTGCGACGCTGACTGCCGTGTGCGATGCCCGCTCGTTATCGATGAAGACGATGATAATGATGGCCTATTAGACGTTAACGACTATTACCCGACGAAACCCATTACGGGTTACGTGGATCAGGATGGCGATGGCCGGCCAGACGTGTGTGATACGAGCTGTCAGCAGGAGACTGGTATGCTGCCTGATCCGTGTCCAACGCTGGCGGGTGCTTCGTGTTTCGGCATTACCGCCAACGATATTGCCGGCTCAACGGGTGAGACAGTGACGGTGGTGGTAAGAACTGATGTTGATATTAGCGAATTCGAGGGTCTTGCGTTCTCTGTTCAATACAGCCCGGATGATTTGGCTTTAGCCGCGGTTAACGCTGGCGTGCCGGGTACTGGGGTCGTCAACGATCAGACGCCTGGCAATATCCGCTTCAGCTTTGGCGCTAATGCAAAAACCACGATTGCCAGCCAAGGTATACTTGCTGAGCTCGACTTCACCGTGCTGAAAGCTGGCGCTGTGGCATCAACTTCGTCTATTTTGTTCGATGCCGTTGAGGTCAATGGTGAGGGAGCGGACGTAACCCGTCAGGCTCAGTTCACTTATGAACCTTTGGCTAATGTCTATGGCGATGACTTTTCTGGCTATCCAGGCACAACGGTGACACTGAATCTTCGGTCGCAAGCAGCGGTTACTCTGCTAGAGGGCGTAACATTTACGCTTACCTACGAAGACGCGATACTGAGCAACCCACGAGCCGTGCCTGTAGATTCAGATGGCGATCTCACCATAGCTAATAGTCAGCCGGGTGAGCTGATCGTTAGTTTTGCTGATGGGTCACCTTCTGCGATATCGGAGGACGGTATTTTCTTTGGCGTCGAGTTTGACGTAGAAGATGGGGGTGCGGCCGCGCGCGAAGTGCCGCTGACACTAAGCGGCGTGACCCTCAATGGCGAAGCGATGTTTGTTGCTACTCAGCCGTCGTTCTATTACGAGCCATTGCGTTCTGTGGCAGGCAGTGCGCGCCATTGGCAGGGCGCGGCGAATGATAGCGGCGCGCTTGCGGGCGCGGTTTTATGGACTGGGCAACGTGATGGTGATGCGCCCATATCGACGGCAATAGCAATAGATGGCAGCTATGGTCTCAATGTGCCCGCTGACCGGGGCGTCATATCGCTTGAACCTGTTGCCGAAGTGAACGGGGGTATTACAGCCTTCGATGCTGTAATTATTCTCCGTGTTGAAGCTGAACTTGATGCCGGATACCAAAATGCCTTTCAAGCTTTGCTGGCAGATGTGGATGGTGACGGCGATGTCGATACGGTAGATGCCTCGCGCATACTACAGGCCTCAGTAGGCAATCTTACGCTGCCATTTCAGCGCGAAGATGGCTCATCGCCATACTGGGTAAGTCGTGCTGGTGAGCAAGGTGGTTCTGCGCAAAGTTTTGATCTATCTAATACTAATCTTGATTCCCAAGATCTGCAGTTTGTCGCCGGTCTATTGGGCGATGTTAGCGGCAATTGGCGCGCGCCTTCCGTGGCTGTTTCTCAGGCCCGTACAAGCGCACCTGTCAGTGTGTCGAAGGCGCGCATGAGTGCGCTGACCACAAACATGGCAGCGCAATCGCCACTGCTGACTATTATAAAAATCGGCGAAGATAGGTCCACGGGCGTCTTTACGGTAAGAGTGGCGTTGGATGCGCTAGACCTGGTGGTGTATTCGCTTAATCTCGATTTAACTTTTGATGGTTTCGAAATTGTATCTGAAACGATAAATATTGCCGACTGGCAAGGAGAAGCTTCCTCCGGTCGATACGCGCTATTAAATAGCAATGGTATTGTCGATGGCGTAGACGTTTTAACACTTGAATTGAGACGCACCGCCCCCCACGCCGTAGCGGCCAGCATTGCCGTTGCTGAAACGTCCATTTGGGGCGGTGGTCCCGCCGAAGAGGGTTTCGGTGGCGCTACTGAACAAGCCTTCGCATCGCTGCCTTCTTGGGTGTCAGAGCCTGACGGCGATGCGGATGGTACGCCAGATGCTGCGGACCAATGCCCTCTTACACCAAACGGCGTGGAAGTAGACGACGTCGGTTGTGATGTCTCTGGCGCCGACGCAGACAACGACGGTATTCCCAATGATGCAGACCAGTGTCCGAACTCTCCTGAGGGCGACGCTGTCAATGAAGTGGGATGTGCGCTGAGCCAGCTCGACAGTGATAATGATGGTTTGTCTGATGCTGCGGAGATCGCACTGGGCACATCACCGAGCGATAGCGATAGTGATGACGACGGTCTTTCTGATGCGCAAGAAGTAGACGGAGGAACAGATCCGTTAGTCGCCGACAGCGATGGCGATTCGTGGCTCGATGGTGAAGAAGTTGAGGCGGGTACCGATCCCAATAATGCTGAGGATGAGCCGGTTGTTAATGGGCTAAACATCATGCTTATTCAGGCGGCTATTCAGGCGCAGGAAGCGCGGAAAAGTACTGGGCGTTAAGTTAATGGGTGTTAAGTCTGAGTCCGTTTTTTCAAGACCTAAACACCCTTGATCCCGGGGCAATATCGACCTTCAATTCTGCAGCGAAGGTTGATGGCGCGCAGCGACCGGCAGGGACAGTGAGTTAAGTTGTAAATCGGCTATTGCTGGCGATAAACCGCCGTTTGCCGTATGTGGTCTTTTCCAGTTGTAGTAACTGTTGTACTAACTGTTGTATTACCCGTTGCAGTACCCGTTGCAGTACCCATTGAAGTATCGATCCAAGCCCTGTTCGGCAGGGCTAGATCAAAAAGTAACAAAGGCAGCCAGCATCTTTGGCCTGCGATAAATACTGTAATAGCGGCTTAACAGCCTTGCAAGGGCTGGTATCAAGATTTATCATGACAAAAAATGAAATTTCATGATGGAGCGCAATTATGTCAATATCAAGGGAAAAATTTGCAACTCAGGTTGATTCAGCCCTTTTAGACTCGGTCCGAAAGCTTGCCAAGTCAGAGGGCCGGCAGATCCAGGCTGTGGTCGAGGACGCTCTGCGGGCCCATCTGGATGCCAAAAATGGCGCGCCAGGCCGAGAGCATGTGATGGCCGCTTATCTAAAAAGTACTGAACGTTTTTCAGGTCTCTATAAAAAGCTAGCGCAATGAGCTTTGACTATATTAGGGTCGATGACATTTTGGCTATCCATGCTGATCAGATAGAGCGTTATGGTGGTGACGAAGGGATAAGAGATCCCGGGCTTCTGGAAGCGGCCTTGTTTCGGCCTCAAACGGGTTATTACCCGACATTAATCGAGGAGGCGGCAGCTTTGTGGGAAAGTCTTTCC
>CAWUXF010000081.1:0-15593 GCA_963926325.1 uncultured Luminiphilus sp.
CCGTTTGTGGTGGCGAAGATGGGCGCAACGCTTGCGCACATAAGTGGTAACCGGTGGGGACTGAATATTGTCAGCGGCTGGAGCCAGCGTGAGTTCGGCATGATGGGTATTGAGTTGGAGGAACACCAGAAGCGTTATGAAAGGACAGCCGCGTTCATTGAGATATTGCAAAGTTTGTGGTGCGCCAATAAGCAGCCGTTTAATCATTCAAGCGAGTGGTATCAGATCTCTGAAGGTGAAGCCTCACCGGTTCCTGAAATAGCGCCTGTCATTGCTAATGCAGGCTCATCTAGTGATGGGCGTGATTTGACTGCGAAGCTGTGCGATTGGGCATTTGTCTCGACACCCAGCATTGCGGCGGTGGGTGAGGTTGTTAGCGACATACAGAGGCGTGCGGCGAGTCATGCCCGCTCGGTGAAAACCGCTATTTTCCCTTTTGTCGTGATGGGCGCCTCTCAGGAAGCATCCGAGGCTGCTTTATCAGACATTATTGCTTCTAAGGACGATGTAGCAACGAAAAATTGGTTGCATGACCTAACCGCGGGTAGCGGCTCATTTGATACATTCACAGAAAATATGCTTGCATCCTCCGGTGGCGGTGTCCACGTGATTGGTCCACCTGAAGTCATTGCCTCCCAGCTTGAGACGGCTTTTTTGGCGGGTGTAGATGCGGTTATGCTGACATTTCCGCGATACCTAGAGGGTCTGGTTGCGTTTAATGAATCGGTATTGCCACTGTTGAGAGAGAAGGGCGTTATTTGATTTCCTGGATGCATTGACCTGCGATTAGTTGTGAGCCCAGACCTTTTGGCTGCCTTGCCCGATGGCTAATCCATCACTAGAGATTGGAAGAAATCGGCAGGATCTCAGGGTTGGACAGTAACCTTAGATCATACTCTGCTGAATGGGTGACCTCAGGGTCCTCGCGAGATGGATGTGCGCGGGGTTTTTAGGATCAGGCGGATGGCTTCGCGCGATTCCCTCTCGCACTCTCTCCCTGCAGGGCGCCACCGCTTCCCTTTGGCGGCTAAAATGCTGCCGAGGCGCATTTTCTCGAACTGCCGATCGCTACCGTTTAAAAGTGTCGCGCTCACCTCGCAGCGTTATTCAGAATCCGTTAAAACCGATGATAGAAGCATATTTCTAATTTTCATCAGAATTTGTTAATAGCTTAACCAGCGTTTTCTCAAAGCTTCCCAATGCGCTGAAATTAGTTTTACAAAATCTATCAGCCTGTTAGAATGCGCGCCTCGGAAGCAATAGGAGCGTAGCTCAGTTGGTTAGAGCGCCGTCATGACATGGCGGATGTCGTCAGTTCGAATCTGACCGTTCCTACCGCTTCCGGGTAATCTAAACCCTTTTCGCGTCTTTTATCGCCTTCAAGCGCTTGCTTACACCTGCTTCATGCTGTTCTCTCGTTTCTAAAGTCTATACGGCGAGCAAAGCGTTCTCTAAATCATCACAATCCTTATTCCATCTAGCATGCAATTATGTTGGTAATATAATAGCTGTTCTTCTCGTTACCTTTATCGACGGTGATATGCGATTCACGTCTAAACCGCAGTCTCGTTTCCGCTTTCTTCGGACCCAATGAAACATGGTTATAAACGTTTCCGGCGTTATGTCGTCTATAACATTACGAACCTCAACCCAGGGTGATATTCGCTGCGCGGCACTGATGTTATAGCGCCCCAAGGCCTGTTTTTGTATTCTAGAAGACCATTACCTTCGCGCATAAAAAAAGGGTATTGGCGTTAACCAATACCCAAAAAAATACGCAGATAGAGGTCTGCTGCGTATTTGGCGTTAATTTAGGCCTCGACGGTCTCGGGCATTGCTGAGCTATGGTGCTCGATGATTTTCCAGTGGCCTGCCTCGAGTCGGTAGAGGTAGGTGTAGCGAGCGGTCACTTTGCTGCCGTCACCAAACGTAAAGGTGTAAATCCCCGAGTTAATCGCCAACTCGTCGCTTAGAATACGGATGTTGGCTTCGTTAATGACCCCGGCGGGCTGGCGCGCGACGAATTGCACAAAATAGTCGCGTATCTCCTCGTGATTGTGACGTACCTGGTTAGAGACTGTCGGCAACAGCACCGCATCGCTGGCGTATAGCGCGGTGACTTGGTCTGGGTCGCCGGTCCCCAAGGCAGCGTTCCAATTGGCGAATTGCTGATGGATAATTTCATTTGGCATATCGGGTTCTCCCTAAAGGTTTAATTTAGCAAGGCTTAGGTTCGGTTTTGTCGATGATAGAGTATTAACGTCGCTGATTGCCTTAAATTGCTGACTGATATGGCGCAGAGCATCGAGTCGGCTATTAAAGCGCAAATCATCCGCAATGGCCTCGTCTGCACCGAGTCCCCTGAGTGTGTCTGCCACTGCGGCACTCATACCGGTAATGAATAATTGTTTGCCACTGTGGTGGGCATCGACTGCAATCGTTTCGACGGCACGAGCTGCTGAAACATCCATAAATGGAACGCGCTGAAAGTCCAGCACAATCCCATGCATGTTGTCGTGATAGCGTTCTCGGACATGGTGCCCAACATCTGCCGCAGCACCAAAACTGAGCGGCCCACCGAATTCAAAAATCGTAATTGTAGATTTGAGTTCATTGATTAGCGCAGCTTCCTCATCTGACGTGGCAGTGAGTTCTCGAGAGAGTAGGTCATCGATTTGTGTTTTGGCCACTTGGCGCACATAGGCAAGTGCGGCGAGTACAACGCCTGCCGCCACTGCGGTAATCAGATCGACAAACACCGTAAGGCCGAGGACAAGCGCCATCAATAGCAGGTCCCATCGCGGGCCGCGATGCGCGCGCTTAAGATAGCTTATATCAATAATATCGATGCCGACCTTGATCAACACACCCGCTAGCGCCGCGTGGGGAATGACCGACGCCAGCGAGCCTAGCCCCAGAACCACGGCCGCCAGTACAACAGAATGAATCATGCCCGATAGCTTGCTGCTACCACCCGAGCGAATATTAACGACGGTGCGCATCGTTGCGCCTGCCCCGGCAATGCCCCCGAATAGACCGGCGACTGTATTGCCGATACCCTGGCCAATGAGTTCTTGGTTTGAATCGTGACGGGTTCTGGTCATGTTATCTGCCACTAGCGATGTCAGCAGACTATCGATTGAACCCAGTACCGCCAGAATAATTGCAGCTTCAACTACCAATGCCATGGCCGACTGATCGAATACAGGCATGTGGAAAGTCGGCAAACCGCTCGGAATATCGCCTAATATTGGCATCATGCCTAAGAAGAATGACAGCAGAGTGCCAAGAATTAATGCCGCCAGTGCGCCAGGTAAATACTTGCCCCACTTGGCAGGCCAGCTGTAGGCCACGGCTAAGGTCAATATAGCAACGCCGAGTGCGCTGTAGTTAATGTCCGAAATGGCTTGTGGCAAATAGGCGATGCCAGGAACCGTCCCCGCGGGCGCCGCATGACCTAAGGTGGCGTCAAGTTGCAGAATAATAATGATGACACCGATGCCGCTCATAAAACCTGAGACGACGGGGTAGGGTACCAATCGGATGAAATCACCAATACGTAATACGCCCATAGCAATTTGTATTATACCGGCCAATACAACCGCCGTCAGGATGAGCCCTACATCACCCGATAAGCTAGCGAACAAGCCTGCGAGCACTACCACCATGGGGCCGGTGGGCCCAGATACATTGGTGGGTGTGCCACCAAACCATGAGGCAAAAAAACCAACCATAATGGCGCCGTACATACCTGCCATTGGACCAAGCCCCGACGCTACGCCAAAAGCAAGTGCGAGCGGGATAGCGACAACACCGGCGGTTAGCCCGCCATACACGTCGCCACGCAGGTTACTTAAATCAAATTTAAATGCAGACAGCATTTTGGATACCACTTTTCTTAAAACGCCAATTGGAGGCCAGTAATACATTCTTACAGATAGCCATATCAATAATCATCAGGCTTTTAGATAGATTTTTACTATATACTCTATTTACCGACAATCTTTTTTGGTTGGGTCTTGGAGATACCGCGATGCCATCTTTTCGACAATTGGAATACTTTCTCGAAGTTGCCGACACAGGCTCACTGCGTCGAGCAGCACGGCGCCTAGGTGTTACCCAGCCGACCATTACTGCGCAACTAAATGCATTGGAACAAAAGCTCGGTGTTGTACTGTTAGAACGCACACGCGCGGCAACGACTTTGTCGCCTGCGGGACGTGAGCTTTTTCCTGAGGTACGGCAACTGATGTCCCAGTGGCATGACTTGATTGAGTCTGCGCACCTGCTTGGTGATCAAAGTAACTCAACGTATCGCTTGGGTGTGCCACCAACACTAGGGCCTTATTTATTACCCACCTTAATGCCCTCGATTCATCAGCGTTTCAAGCGGTTGCGTCTGTATATTCGCGAGGAGGTGCCGGATCGCTTACAGCAAGGCTTAGAAGATGGTGATTACGATATGATCATTGGGCCCTTTGGTGAGGTGAGTAAGCTTATTGTCACTGAACCGTTGTTTCGCGAGCCTTTGTTATTAGCTTGGTCGCCAGACATGAAAGTTGATCTGTCGGGTGAGCTAAGGGAGAGTGATTTAAGTGATCTCGATGTGCTGGCGCTTGATGAGCGACATGCATTGCGCCGTCAGGTTGAGCAAATTTGTGAGCGCACGGGCGCGCGCTTGAATCGCAGCTTTGAGGGAACGAGTTTAGATACCCTTAGAGAAATGGTTGTGATGGGCATGGGCATCGCATTTTTTCCCGCTTTGTACGTTCGTAGTGAAATCCACACGCCCGAAGCTATTAATGTTAGCCCTTTAACCGATGGACGATTATTTCGTGAACACGCGCTGCTGTATCGCGCTTCGGCACCGTCGCGTGGCTTTTACAAGAGCTTTGGTATGTTACTCCGAGAGGTTATACAGCGGGACCTTTCTGATACTGTTATCCCGCACTAAAGTCGCTGTGCCTAGGCGCGCGGTGCCACGCGCCACTTATGCGGGCTAGGGCGATTAGCGCTGTCGCTTGTCTGATATCGTTTGACCGACAGAGTGGCCTGCCCTAGCGTAAAGGCGGGGCACGGCAAGCGCGCAAAATGACTGAGTTAAATAAGGAGCTAGCACTTGTATAGGGTTATCATTTTCACTGCGGCACTTTGCATCATAACGGCCACCGGATACTTTGGCTTTGGTGAGTATCGTATTTATGCCGCACTTAAAGAGACCTGGCTTGAAACTGAGCGGCTGCGGATTGATCAGTGCGTGAAGGGCAAGTCTGAGGAAGTTCTGATGGCAATGGATGTTGCGACGATACAGGCTGACTGTGGCGTGCCAGAGGTACTGCTGACCGATGCCATGGCGATGGTTGCCAGTGAGGTCAAGGATCGTGTCGCTGACGACAGATAATGACCATGTTGCAGAGGGTCTTAGGCTGCGGCCTTAGTGTGCATATGCGCAAGCTAAGTTACCCACCATTATATTGCTCTATCCAATACGCATCCCTATGAATCGCCGCGTCTTATCGGGTCCCCAGTTCATGCTGCTCAGTGCGCTGGGCTTCGCCGTTATGGGTGCACTGGTAAAGGTCGCGGGCGCTGCTGGCGTACCACTGTTACAAATAATCTTTGTCCGAGCGCTTATCTCGTTATTACTGAGTCTGGGTGATACTTGGCGTTTGGGTTTAAATCCGTTCGGTACGCATCGCGCACTCTTATTAATGCGTGGCATCGTGGGTTTTTTGGCACTCAGTTGCGTCTATTACGCCATGCTGCATTTGCCTTATGCGGAAGCGACGGTTCTGCAGTATTTACACCCAATTTTTACCGCCGCATTGGCGTTGATGTTTCTCGGGGAAATCCCAGCAAAAGGTACCATTATTTGTGTTTTGTTCAGCATTGCTGGACTGCTGGTATTTTTATCCCCTGCGCTAACTCCCGATGACCTAGCGGCTTTGCCGTTAATGGCGGTGCTGGCCGGTGTGGCGGGTGCTTTCGGCAGTGGGGTGGCTTATACGATAGTCCGCAAGCTTGCTGGGCACGAGCATCCAGCCGTGATCGTGATCTATTTCCCGCTGGTGTGTCTGCCCGCGACTTTGCTCTTAGGGAGGTCTGAATTTGTCTTACCTGATCTATTTACGCTAGCCGTTCTCTTGGGCGTTGGGGTATTCACCCAGCTTGGTCAAGTGGCACTGACCTACGCAATGGCGGTAGATACCGCAAGCCGTGCGACCAGCTTAAGCTACGTGCAAATTATTTTTGCGGCGGTATTGGGTGTAATCTTCTTTGGAGAAATTCCATCACTGACAACGTATCTTGCCGCCGCATTGATTCTATTAGGTGCGCTCATCAATACCTTCTATGGTCGCCACAAAACCGCCTAAAGAATCACGTCCATGGCCCGCATTTCTCGTTCAATATCTGGTGCGGTAGATCGTGTTTAATCAGTCACTTTCAGCCTCTGAACCGCCAACGGCGCGCAGTAAGAAAAACCCCGCTAAGCCTGCGGCTAATGATGCAAATAAAATCCCTGTCTTCGCTTGCAACAACGCTATGGGATTGTCGATAAATGCAAGATCAGCGATAAAAATAGCCATTGTGAAGCCAATGCCTGCCAGTAACCCAACCCCTAAAACGTGACTCATTTGCATACCTTTTGGTAACTCCGCAAAGCCCAGTTTTACGGTAAGCCAAGTCAGTAAAAATATGCCCAAGGGTTTGCCTACGAGCAGGCCGACTATAATCCCAAGTGTGATCTCATGACTTAGCGTCGCGCTGAAATTGGCAAAGTCGATGGGTATACCTGCGTTGGCCAGTGCAAACAACGGAATGATGACATAGGCCACGGGTAGGTGAAGCGCGTGTTCGGCGCGTTGCGCTGGCGCCTGCACCAAGCTAACGCCATCGCCCATAGCACTGACTAAGCCACGAAACTCACTGTTGTGAATGATGTCTGAATCGCGGGCAATGCTGTCGCGCATTCTGTCAGTTTTATCGGTAATTCGCTGGAGAAAGTGATCGGGTGAAAACTTCGGGCGAATGGGTATGGCGAAGGCAAGCACTACCCCGGCGATGGTGGCGTGGATACCGCTTGATAGCATTGCCGCCCACAGCAGTAAGCCTATTGCGATATAGGGCAGTGCGGTGCGCACCCCAATGACGTTCAGACCGATCAGCATTAAGGCGGCTACGCACGCGAAGATCAATCCAAGACTGTTTATTTCAGCGGTGTAAAACAGTGCAATCACGATCACGGCACCTAGATCGTCCACAATTGCCAGCGCAATCAAAAAAGTAATCAGTGACTTCGGTATGCGCGAACCCAGCAAGCTCAGTGCACCTACTGCGAAGGCGATATCTGTGGCCATTGGAATACCCCAGCCGTCGGCCGCAGGGCCTGAGCCAGCAACTAACACATAGCCGAGGGCAGGTAAGACCATGCCACCTATTGCCGCCATGATGGGGAGCAGGGCTTGTTTAGGTGATGACAGCTCACCTACCAATAGTTCGCGCTTTAGCTCCAAGCCGATCAGCATGAAAAACATCGCCATCAATAGTTCGTTAATCCAGTGATGGATTGATAGTGCGAATTTAGCTTCGCCCCAGCCGATACTGATTTTGGTATGAAGAAAAGCATCGTATGCGGGAAATAGTTCACTGTTGCCAATAATTAGCGCCACCACAGCGCAAATCATGAGTAATATTCCGGCGGTGGTTTGGCGGTGAATGAACTCTTCTAGCGGCGTTAGAATTCGATCAAAAGCTTTTTCCCATGGCGCATAATTGACACCTTTTGGCACGCTATTCTCCTCTACGTCGACCCAATCTCAATTTTCCGCTAACTGGTAATCTCGGCGTATTTTGGTCGTGATGTACCTGCTGATGACGGTCGTTGTTGCCGTCCGCGATTTTAATAACTAGGCAGCTAGGCGAGTGCTGCCCCAAATAGGCTCACGCAATGATGTGCTCAAAAATTGGCGCTTCGGTGCTGATGAACGGCCCATCGACACAGATTCGGCGGCCGTCAGGTGCGGCACAGGCACCACAAATACCGACCCCACACTTGGTCAAGTAATCGATGGCACTAAAAATTTGTGTGTCGCTGCAATATTTTCTTTGGACGGCAATAGCCGCGTGGATCATGGGTGCGGGGCCACAGTTGTAGAAGACTAACTGCTTGAGGGCGTCCTCGCTCAATACGCTTAGCCGTGAATCCAGTGCCTCAGTAATACGGCCATGCACACCTTCGCTGCCGTCGTCGGTTGCAATTGTGACATCGGCAATTTTGCGGCATTCATCGATGAAATAGAGACGATCGCTGCTGCGCGCGCCAGCAAAGATTTCTGCAGGTCGCTCGTCGCTACCAAAATCACGCGCCAGCTGATAAACGGCTGCCAAACCAGTACCGCCAGCAACGCAAATAATCTGCGCATCCTCGGGTGGATCGACAGGCACGCCATGGGGGCCGCGAATAAATATTTCTGCGCCGGGCGCCAGTTGGTAGCAGGCATTGGTAAACACGCCCACATCAATGACAGCTAGACGCAGTGGATTGTCTGTCAGGCAAGAAAAGGGCTTCTCGCCAACACCCGGGATCCAGACGAATACATATTCGCCCGCTTGAACGTTTACCTGCTGATCAAAGGTGAGCACGGCGATGTCTTCGCATACAGCCTCATTACTCACTAGGGTGACGCGTTTAAAGCTCATATCTATGTCGTAGCGGACTAAAGGTTCGCTCCGCTCGCCGTCGCCCTCGAAATCATTGTGCAATGTGTTGAAGTAGTCGACTAAGTCATTAGTGTCCATACCCGTTAGTGCAGAGCCAATACCAATAATTGAGGCGCCAGCGGCATGTGCATTGCGGCAGTCATCGGCGCTAGAGAGTCCGCCACAGCCAATAATTGGCTTGTCGGTAATGGCACGCAGTTCCCGAATACATTTGAGTGCAATGGGGAGTACGCCTTTGCCGGACATGCCGCCCACACCATTAGAGAGCACTGGAAAACCATGACTTGCGGTATAACCCGGCCCCACCGTATTAATAGCGCACAACGCATCGGCGCCGGCGGAAAGTGCGGCTTCGCCAATCGCTGCGATGTCGTTTGCGTTGGGCGTTAGCTTGGGTATTACAGGGATGGTTACCACTGCTTTAACCGCACTGACAATCGCCGCGACCATCTCGGGATCTTGACCCATAGCCATACCGTAACCTTTGGCATGGGGACACGACAAATTGAGCTCCAAGCCATCGGCTACAGGGGCTAGAAGCTTGGCGACTTCGACAAACTCCTCGACACTGCCACCGAAAATAGACACCAAGAGAAATTTGTCATCAGGCACATTGAGCTGCTCTAGGCCGGCTAAAGCGGCGATGGCACCTGGGTTGGTTAGTCCTATGGCATTGACGAAGCTACCCGGCCCATATTGACTGTAAACAGGCTCCCGATATCCCGCACGCGGCTCAAGGCCAATGCTCTTGGTGGTGATGACACCGACAGCAGGCACATCGCGCATAAGCCGTTGAATAATCGATGGCGCGGTGGTGACAATACCCGAAGGAATAGTAAAGGGGCCGCTGACCTGCTTACCTAAAAACTCAATACTCACTACAATACTCTCCGCCGTTGTGGGGCGTAGTATACGTGTACCTTAAGTCCCACAGAAGGTGCGCTGCACGACTTCTTCCGCTATTGGCGGTGCCGCAAGAATATTATCTCCGCTCTGCCAAGCAAATGGGTTCTGCCAGCGTTTATTCAATTTATGCAGCGTTTCGAAATTGTTGCGTTCGGCATCGGCAATGGCCTGTGCGATTTGATGGTTACGGGGAATCACCGTGGGATTACTGCGCTGCATACTGCCAATACTCTGCTCGCTAGGCGCCTTGTTTCGATCGCGACGGTCCTGCCAGTCACCTTGCCAGCTCAGCAGGTTAGCGCTGGGCTCAAAAAGCTCGGGTAAAGGAGAATGATCAAAGTCGCCACTGGCTTGTTCCGTCAGCCAGCGAAATGCCAAGGTCAAGTCGGCTTTGTCGTCGGACAGAGTCCGAAAAAACTGGTCTACCAACGGCCGGTCATTTGTGGAAAAAGCATCAAAGCCAAACTTTGCCGCCAATATGGCCTCATGAATGGCGCCGAACTGCTCGGGGAATCGATCCACTGAAGCCTGTGCAAGCCCCAACGCGGTGTCAGTATCTTCATGTAGTAGGGGTAATAAACACTGCGCCAGCACGCTGAGATTCCAGTGCACAATGCCCGGTTGATTGCGATAGGCATAGCGACCTTGCGCGTCAATGGCACTAAACACTTTGCCGCTGTCATAGTCGTCCATAAATGCGCAGGGACCATAGTCTATAGTCTCGCCACAGAGCAGCATGTTATCGGTATTCAAAACGCCATGAATAAAGCCCAGTCCCTGCCACTGCGCGACCAGCGACGCGAGTGCCTGGCCAACTTTATCAAGCAGTACACCAGCAGCTGTCGCGTTTGGATTAGCGGCGATCGCTAATGTTAGTGCTTCAGGGAAATGTCGAGAGACTGTGTAATTAACCAATTCGGACAAACCTTCTCCGCCTTGGCTCATAGCAAAGAATTGTACGTTGCCGATGCGTAAGTGGCTGCTTGCAATGCGCGTTAGTACGGCCCCTGGCTCTGCCTGATTGCGGTAAACCGGCTCACCGGTGGCAACGGCGGCAAGCGCGCGACTAGTGGGCACGCCGAGCGCCGACATTGCCTCGCTGACGAGATATTCCCTTACGACTGGGCCCATGGGGGAGCGCCCATCACCACCGCGAGAAAACGGCGTGGGTCCAGACCCTTTGAGCTGCACATCAAAGCGCGCTCCATCGGGTGCGATGAGTTCGCCAAGGAGCACCGCCCTACCATCGCCAAGCTGAGGGTTATAGCTGCCAAATTGATGTCCGGCATAGACTGCTGCGACCGGATTAGCGCCGGGGAGATGGGTATTGCCAGCCAAGGCTGCCAGTACTTTGTCGTTTTGGCGCCAGTCATTAGGCCAGCCAAGGCGCTCGGCCAGTGGGTCGTTCCAGGCTATCCACTTAGGCGCGACGACGGCGCTAGGATTTTGAGGTTGGCTATAATTTGATCCTAAGCGGGCATAAGTATTATCAAAATTAAATGGGCTAGTCACTGTCTTAACCTTTGGTCCATGCATTGCACCAGCCATTGCCGGTCACTATCTGACCTTGAAAAATACGGCAGGTACCCTGACTGTCATCGCCGGTATACAGAGCGCAGTTGACACACCGACTGTCTGTACTGCCAGCGGCCCCCTTCTTGGGCCAGCGTTTGACGTCGACACGCTGGTGATTGGTGACATAGCCCAGCGTGACTGCTCTGGGTGAGTTGGGATCGAGTGGTCTAGGGTCTGCGGCTCGTGCCGTGGTCATTACACCGGCCATAGAGGTAAACGCAATGGTCGTACTTGTTATTAAAAAACTACGCCGTGAAACACTAATTTGCCCCATATCCACTTCCTCAGTTGCCAAATAAGTTCTTCAATAATTTACCTGCTTCTTTGCCCAGCTTATCACTCTGCTTTTGCAGCTGAGATTTAGCTTCTCTTTCGATGATCTGCTGTAAAATACTATCGGTGTTTATGCGGCACCACTTTTTAGGCTCGCCGTTTAAATTACCCTTACACACGACGGGCCAGTCGATCGATGCATAGCGTTCATCTAGACGGCAGTTGGGGTCAATTTCTGTCAGCTCATTGTTTAGCTGTGCGACCAATGCGGTACGAAAATCTAGACTATCTAAAGCCACTGACCCGGCACCAGATAGTGAGGCACCGGTTATCGTCATCGCCAGCGTATCGATTTTGGCTGCGCCATCGTCAAAGTCGATCACCATCTCGAGGGTCTTTATGGGTGTAGTGGTGGGCATGGTACTGGTTAAAGATTGTTGATTAATTTGCGCCGCCGCTAGGCACATACCCGCTTGGATTGATGCGGTCTCGATAACAACGTTATTTCCGGTTAGGGTGAGATCGCCGTCTAAGCCTATCTGTAGCGCTGTCGCAGACTCCCCTTTAGTATCGATGTGCCAAGTCATATCTGTGAGACCACTAACTTGGTCTACAGCGCCAAAAGAACTCGCCAAACTATTCAGATCAAAGCGCCTCAAGCCGCCTTCAATACTGGCGGTAATCATGGGTCTACGAACATTAATGTTAGCGACCGCATCGAGCTGACCGCGGTGCAGTGTGCCGCGTATGGCATCAAATTTGGCAATGCCATCAATCACACGCAGCGCGACTTGTGCATTGCTAATGGTTTGACCTGCGGTTAGTAGCGTGCCGGCATTGATATCAAGTTTTAGGTCGAGCCCTTGTAACGGTCCAATAGGGAGCGGCAATGCCGCGGGGACTGGCTCGGTGTTGTCTGGGTCAGCGGTCGTCGAGTTGAGCTTGTCCAGGTCGAGCCGCTGAGTGCCGAGCGTGACCGCAATCTGTGGGCTTTCAAGATCAGCGTAGATCAGCTTACCATCGACATTGCCACCCGGTAGCTGTGCATCGAGCGCGATATCTGCCCGAAGTGGACTGAGCACAAGTTCGCCACTGACTATTGTGGTCATGGGTTCGTTAAAGACGCCCGTGATATGAGTTTCGAGTCTATCGAGATTGACTTTACTCAAGTCACTAGGCAGCCGAATACTACCATTGCTGGTGATTTCTAACCGCTGGTCAGTATCGGATGTCAGCGTTGCGAAGGCTTCTATGGTCATTGCTCGGCCTTGCGTATTCACCTGGCTCAAGGCAAGCCGTTCGATATTAATCATGTTGCTGAGGCTGCCATCGGCCCGATTGATAATGATCTGCACATCTTCGATCGCAATTTCATCGACACCGATGCTAATGGCTGTAGCCGGCGCCACTTCTTCGAGTAAGCGCTGACGCTCTACCGCCCGCTCAGTGCGAAGCTTACTGCCTAAACGCTCCCACGCTTGATCACTTAAGACCGGCGTTGGTGATGGCGCAACCGGAGCCAACTTTGCTTGGGTGACCGTCGCCCTGACCCCCGACAAACGAATGGCACCGACCTGCGTCTCACCGCTGAGCATGGCCAATACGGACAAACCGATGTCTAAGGTGGCTATTTTCGCGCTGATACTGGCGTCAAAATCAGTTTTAGCAGGGAGTATAAGTGTGGTATCGCCCAGTTCGATTTCAAAGCGAGGAAAGAGCGATAGATTAGTGTCGCCTTCCACACGGAACTCACCACCCGTTTCTTCCTGCACCGCCTCTTCGGCCAGGGCGATGATTTGCGCCTCGTCGACGAACATGGGTAGAAAAACGATAGCCAATACGAATAGCGCGACAATCACGCCGAGTAACCAAACAATAAAAATCATCACCGTATACTCGTTATGTAAATAGGGTTGTGGCTGGTTTTGTCGATACAAAAACAGAATAGCAGAGCTGTCAGTCGGCGGCTGTAGTGAATTGGTGTCGATGTTCTACATGATGCCGCAGGATGCGGGCGCGCTCCCGT
Source organism: uncultured Luminiphilus sp. (assembly GCA_963926325.1). Taxonomy (GTDB): domain Bacteria; phylum Pseudomonadota; class Gammaproteobacteria; order Pseudomonadales; family Halieaceae; genus Luminiphilus. The sequence goes on from CAWUXF010000081.1 coordinate 13,502, forward strand.
TTTATTTTTGGATCATTCTTAACCGCCCATAAATTGTCGCGGGCACGGCGATAACTGAGTTCAATGTCGACAACAGGTTCAGGGTAGTCGACGGGCTGGATCATGCGTTCAAGGTCGCCCATTAGCCAGGGCTGATGGACCAGCGGTGTTGGTAACGCGGTGAGCTCAGGTACCCAGCGACGAATGAAAACACCCTCTGGGTCGTGCTCCAGTGACTGTTTTACCGGGTTATATATACGAATGGTATTGATGCCGGTGACACCCGCTTGCATCTGCATTTGCGCGTAGTGAATGCCGGGCTCGAAATCTAAAAACAATGACCCTAGCCAGGCTGCACCGTCACGCCAATCCTGCCAGAGATGATGGCAAAGAAAGCTCACCAGCATTGCCCTCATACGGAAATTGATATAGCCGGTGGCCACTAAGCAACGCATGCAAGCGTCAACTAACGGATAGCCAGTCTGACCTTGCTGCCAGGCTGTGAGCAGCATCGCGCTCTTATCTCGGGGCTGCGCTAAAAAACCGCGGTTGACGGGTTCAAATTCCATACGGCACTCCATTTCGAATTTCTGGATGAAATGACAATGCCAATGCAGTCTTGATTCAAACGCCGCTAAAGCACGTCCCCAGCCGCCCTGTTGCCGGCGCTTAACAAGCGCCTGTGAGACTTGCCTGATGCTGAGATTGCCCCACGCCAAGTAGGGAGACAGGCGCGAACAATAGTTACGACTGGCTGCAGGTTTGGATATTGCGCGTTGGTAATACTTAGCGCGGGTATTCAAAAAGCTATTTAGCCAATCATGCGCTACCGTCTCTCCGCCGACTTGGAATTCGGCTTGTTGCCGCTGCCATTGAGGCAGTCGGTGGCAGCGCGAAGTCGTCAAAGGCTCAGGTAATTTAGCCTGTATGGCGCCAAGCCTATTCAGGTCGGTTTGCGCTAATGGGCTGGCCATCATTTTATGCCACTGCTTGTTCCAGCCCTGTCGATTCCTGCGGCCGCGCTCAACACCATTCGTTTGCCATTCTCGCCAAACAACACCAGTATGCTTGGTGAATTGGCTGATTACGCGATCTCTCGCATAGGTCACTTCGAGGCCAGTTTCCTCATAGCTCAACAGCTGCTTTATCTTTGTGTTCGCATGCAGTTGTTGGATCAGTTCAACGGGATCGCCTTCCAAAATATGGATGCAGCTGCCAACCGTGGCAAGCGTTGCATTCATGTCGGCCAGTGACTGTGCGATAAAATGCCAGTGCCGGCGCCGATAGTGAGGATCTTTTAACAGTGCAGGTTCGACGATGTAGAGCATTAACAAGGGTTCACCGAGCGCTATCGCAGCGGCGAGAGGTTCGTGATCATGTAAGCGAAGATCACGCTTAAACCAAACAATATTCATCGGTTGCTATCTGCAATGCTTGCCAGCAATGGATTGTCCACCGCCGCGCCCGTCTTTAGGTCGCACAACTCAATTTTACCGCGCGTCATCGCGTTCCGAATGAGGTGGTAGGCCTCTCTATCGAAGCGTCTTAACGGCCCATTTTTGAGGGCTATTTGCGCCGCTTGTGGCACATCGAAGCTGCCAATATACGCCCAGTGATTGACGGCATGATACTGGATAGCCGGTTGGCCGGGCAGCGCTGCAATATTGCGTTCGCGCAGCATGAGTGGACCCGTGAATGGCCAGGCAGCAATACGTTCGGTGTCTAGCACTGACAACAGCCGGGCATTGTGGGAGTCGACGCTTTCCTCGCCGGTGCAGGCGCCATCACAGTGTTTTAGCTGAAATTGAAAGCAGGGTCCCTGACCATTCTCTAGTCCTAGGGCTTGCAAGCATAATCCTTGATCTCGGGCGTGACGCCTTAAAGTGGTGTCGATATGACGCTTGTTGTTGAATAGACCATAACTGTCCTGACTGCGTTCGGCTATCGGCGAAAAGCTGCTGGGCTGTGGTTGTAAAAAACCACTTTTTACCTGTTTGAGCTCAATACTCCACAACGTTCGAACCTGTCGTTGGCGGCGATTATAGAGCGGTGTTTCTGCCTTGATCGCCGCATTTTCAATGAGTAAGGCGCCGACTTCTCCTGCACTGGCTTG
>CAWUXF010000082.1:0-25454 GCA_963926325.1 uncultured Luminiphilus sp.
AGCAGTCGGGTTCCTAATGATCAGTTATTGGAACCGCTGCGCGCGCAGGGATGTCAGGTACTGATGATCGGTGACGCAAAGGCACCACGCTCACTATTGGCAACCACACGCGAAGCGTATCAAATTGCTTGTAGCCTTTAGATTGGGTTTTGTGTGTCGGCAAACAGTGCAATAGATACCGGTTCAGCTTGCTGAGTCAATATGGCACGTTTTCGGAGAAAGCGGGTCATTCCCGCGCTACCCATTCTGGATCCACCCATACCCGAGGCGCGGAAGCTGTTTTTTTCAACATCATTTACAACGCCAGTTAACGAGGCATCGTTGATACTGACAGCGCCGACATTTAGCTGCCGGGCGAGCGTTTCTGCTGTCTTAATGTTCTGCGAAAAAACTGCTGCTGACAGCCCATATTGACTATCGTTAGCGAGCGTAATGGCCTCTTCTACTGATGAGAATGCCATGACGGGTAAAATTGGGCCAAAGGTTTCTTCACGCATAATTGTCATAGTGTGGTCTACGCTGATAAGCACCGTGGGCGGATACCAGATTCCGCCACGATGAACGGCGTGCCCGCCACGAAGACATTTTGCGCCTTTAGATATAGCGTCATCGACTTGCTGCTGGATGGTGTCAGCCTGTTTCATAAAAATGAGCGGTGCAATATCTCCACTGCCTGTGGCTGAGCAGGTGAGGGTTAGTGGGTCGAGCTGTAACAGCAGTTCTGCAATAAATTTGTCGACGATATCGGCATGACAGTAAATACGCTCTAACGACTGACAGGTCTGCCCGGTCATACCAATGGCGCTGCGTATAATCGCACGTGTTGCGAGCACAAGATCTGCGTCAGGCATAATAATTGCCGGATCTTTACCGCCAAGCTCCAAAAACGCGGGTATGAAGCATTGTGCCGCATGGCTGGCGACTTTTTGCCCAGTAGGCACACTGCCGGTAAAGCATACGGCATCAACCGCCTCGATCATTGCGTGTCCTGTCTCGGGGCCGCCGGTCACGATGTTTAAAACAGCGGCTATTTCAGGAACCTGATCAAGCGCTCGTTGAAGTGGCTGTATAAATCGCGGTGTTAATTCAGAGGGCTTTAAAATAACGGCGCAGCCCGCCGCTAAGGCAGCGACTGCGTCGAGCAGCGCAAGCAGTAAAGGCACATTCCAGGGGCTTATCACGGCGACGACGGGGTACGGCACCAGCTCATGTTTAAAGCTAACGGAAGGCACTTGCGCTGAGTGACCAGCATTCGCAAGTGAGTCAAAAAGCGAGCAGACACTTTTACTCCATTGGTGGACTAAATCGATCGATTTGGCGACTTCAAAATGTGCGAATGTTTGGCGCCCGGTATCAATAGCTAGCGCTTCAGCAAGGCTGGCAAACTCTTTTTGAAGCGCATCTGATAAGTGTAAAAGTGCTGCAGCGCGACCGGCAGGGCCCACGTTATGCCAGTCGACTTGGTTGCCGCGCAATGCGGTGACGTTAGTATCAATCTGGGTCTGGCTTGTAACATTTATCTGAAAATCTAATTCGCCTGTTCGAGGATTACGAACATTCATAGTCTCGCCAACAAGGTTATTCATCGCTATTTATTCTCCGAGGGGAAGCTCCAGCCATGAGGCAGACCGGCGGCGGCGGTAAACCCATACCACTGTTCGTCCGGCATCAGGCTCGCAACTTGTTCACGTGCCAGTAATAATTTATCTAAATCAATGCCGGTGTCATAACCCATCGCGGTCACTAAAAAGACCAGATCTTCTGTCACGATATTACCACTGGCGCCGGGTGCAAAAGGGCATCCACCTAAGCCACCGAGAGAGCTATCGATGGTAGTTACGCCAAGGTCGATGGCTCTTAGTGCGTTCGCTAACCCCTGGCCTCGGGTATTATGCAAATGCACACCGGTCAAGGCGGCGTTACCGCAACGCTGCCATATACCGGATACCAAGCGCTCCAATTGCGCGGGGTTTCCCATGCCGGTGGTGTCAGATAATCCAACCTCCGATACACCTAAGTCGAGGATTCGCTCAGCGAGCGCAATAACGGCGGTTTCTTTAATAGCACCTTCAATAGAGCAACCGAACGCGGTGGACAGCCCCACCTCAAAGTGTGGACGCCGCGCAGCGGGTTCTTGGTTGACGCAGTCCAAGCAGCGCTTGATTTCTTCGAGCATAGCCTCGTGGGTGCGCCCCACATTTTTAAGGCTATGGGTTTCACTAACCGAAAAAGGTATTGAGATCTTGTGTGCGCCCGCCGCTATTGCGGCCTCGCAGCCTCTTTTATTAGGCACTAAGACTGCAACGGTTAGGCCTTCATGACAAAGCGCTCCTCGAACGACTTCCGCGGTATCTGCCATTTGAGGTAATAGTTTGTGCGAGACAAAAGATCCAACTTCGATCTCTCTTACGCCTGCCTGATATTCCAGCGCTATCCAGGTAAGTTTGTCCGCAGTAGGCATAGATCTGCTGATATTCTGCAATCCATCTCGCGGCCCAACCTCACTTATATTTAATTTAGACACAGTGCGCCCTCTATCAGACAGATGTCAGACGAATAATGACCTTTCCTGTGTTCTGTCCGGCCATTAACCGACAAAACGCTTCAGGGGCAGACGCCAAACCTTCATGAACTTCTTCATTGGCGCGCAGCACGCCCGACTCAATCAAAGGGACATAGCCAGTTTCAAAGCGCCCCCGCTCATGCTCGAAATCATACACAACCAGGCCTTTGACTTGTGCGCGCTTGCCGATCCAAAGCCCGGGATGGGGGCCGGTTGTTTTTTGCTCGCCGTTGTAATCATTCATTAAACCGCAGAGGATAACGCGGCCATTGATGGCCAGCTGCTGACTTACCGTTGTCAGCAATGGATCCCCAACCAGATCAAAATAGACGGACACTCCCTCTGGAGCGATTTTTGCCAGGGTCTGCGCTACGTCGTCCTGCTGGCGGTCGATGCAATGGCTGTATCCAAGCTCTTCCATGGCAATACGACATTTCTCTTCGCCGCTGGTTATACCGATGGTTTTGGCACCGGCGAGTCGAGCTAACTGACCCGCCATACAGCCCACGCCACCCACTGCTGCCGGAATGACAACCGTGTCGCCAGCGCCAACTTTCGCCAATCGATGCATGCCTGCGAAGGCCGTCAATCCAGGCATGCCCAGAATAGACAATGCCAATGAAACTTGTGATAAACCTGCGGGTAGGGGGGATAGCTCCGAACTATTGTGGTCGCTATATTTCTGCCAACCGCCGTTGCAGCGAGCTAATGTACCTACTGGCCAATCCGGATTTTTACTGGCAATGACTCTTGACACGGTCTCGCCTGGGATGACTTCGCCAGGACCTATACCATGCCCCATATGATTGCCTGCGATAATGCTGCGCACATACGGATCGAGTGAAAGATAGATCGTTTCGCAGCGTACAAAGCCCTCAGCGAGTGCTTGCAGTGCAGCGTGGTTTTGACTGAAGCAGCCAATATCCGGTTGACCTACCGGGCGGGCCGTCAGCACAATGCTATGGTTGTTAAGATCTGGCGTCATAGTCGGCAGAAAGTTCCTAAATGATTGATAGGGTAAAGTATCAGGAAAGTTGGGCGAGGCAAAATTATGGCAGATAGTAAAAACGCCGAGACGGCTGCAGTCACACCGCTCGCAGGATTACGCGTGGTGGAATTCACGCATATGGTTATGGGCCCTACAGTGGGACTTATTCTTGGTGATCTTGGGGCAGATGTAATCAAAGTGGAACCGATGAAGGGTGATAAGACCCGGCGTCTTAAAGGCTCGGGAGCCGGTTACTTTGCGATGTACAATCGTAACAAGCGCTCCATAGAGCTTGATCTTAAAACAGATCAAGGGCGCGAAACAGCGTTACAGCTCGTTGCCTCTGCAGATATTCTGATTGAAAATTTTCGACAGGGCACCATGCAGCGTCTTGGGCTCGATTATGATTCCCTGCACGCCCAATATCCCAGACTAATTTACTGCTCGTTAAAGGGGTTTCTTTCGGGTCCCTATGAAAATCGGGTCGCATTGGATGAAGTTACTCAGATGATGGGCGGCTTGGCCTACATGACCGGACTGCCGGGCAAGCCCATGCGTGCCGGCTCCTCGGTTATCGATATCACGGGTGGCATGTTTGGCGTTATTGGCATTCTTTCGGCCTTACACGAACGCCATAGCACTGGCCTTGGCAAGCTGGTGAGCAGCGGTCTATTTGAAACCACTGCATTTATGGTCGGGCAGCATATGGCGCAGGAAGTTGTTACGGGAACTCCGCCGCCGCCAATGTCAGTGCGACAGTCTGCTTGGGCTATCTATGACATCTTTGCCTTAGATTCTGGAGAAGAAATCTTCGTTGGTATCGTCAGCGACTCACTTTGGCAGCGATTTTGCGTGGAGTTTGACCCGGGGGAGTGGGCTGTGGATATTGCGCTCGCTACAAATAGCGGCAGAGTTGAGGCCCGCGAAACCTTACTACCTAACATTACTGAACTGTTTCGCGTTATGGATATGGCTACGTTAAGTGTTCGACTTGAGCGCGCAGGGCTCCCTTTTGCACCCATAAATCGCCCGGCTGATCTATTTGAAGATCCACATTTGCAGGCATCGGGTAGTCTGCTGGAAGTGACGCTGCCAGACGGTGATCATGCCGGTGCCGCTGCGCGATTACCGGGCCTGCCAATTCAGTTCGATGATGCACGTACTGCGCTCCGTAAAGACATTCCTAAAGTCGGCGCGGATACTCGGGACATCCTTGCTGAGCTGGGGATCTCATGGGAAGACGGCTAGCTTTCTCTATTTGATAAGGCAATGAGCGGTGAGATGCGCACCCGGTTAAGACAAATAAATCCAAGGGCGATTGCGGCGGTCTCTTTTTTCAAAGGCGTCGACCTCATCTAGTAATTTTTCGGTCAGGCCAATCTCATCAAGGCCCTCAAGCAGCATCGTGCGGGTGTCCGCAGCGATCTCAAATCGCACCATCTTATTAGCAATATTTATTTGACACTGGATTAGGTCGATATCCAGACGATTCGCTTGCGGATCTGATGTTACCCAGTTACTGAGCATGTCGATCGTCGCGCTATCGAGCGCGATGGTCAGCAATCCATTGCGCGTTGCATTGTTTCGGAAGATCGTACCGAATGAATGTGCGATGACAGCTTTGCAGCCCCACTCCTGAAGCGCCCAAACCGCTTGTTCCCGTGACGAGCCGCAACCAAAATTACGGCCACCCAAAAAGATGGTGGCACCGCTATAGGCCGGTTGATTCATTGGAAAATCCAAATTGGGACTGCGAAGGTCGGGATCTTGATAACGCCAGGGCGCAAAAAGGCCTTCACTCAGTCCGGCTTTGGAAACCGAACGCATTTCTCGAGATGGGATGATGGTATCGGTATCAATATTGTCACGGACCAGCGGAATTGCGATGCCGGTGTGCTTTTTTATCGGCGTCATAAGCGCTGCTCCGCGGCAACTAACCGCCCGGCGCAGGCACTGGCAACAACACTGAGAGGGCTCGCTAAGTGTGTTTTTACACCCGGCCCCTGACGACCTTCGAAATTACGATTGGTCGTGGATGCGACGCGAACACGGTCTCCCAGTGTCTCGCCCCCGGCAAAGAAACACATTGAACAGCCTGGCTCTCGCCACTCAAATCCTGCCCGTAGGAATATTTTATGCAAACCTAGGTCCTCAGCTGCGCGCTTAACAGATCCACTGCCAGGGACGCAGAGCGCCTTGACTTTGTCTGATACGGTAGCGCCAGTAAGGTCTAAATAATCTGCGGCTAACTTTAAATCCGACAAGCGACTGTTCGTGCATGAGCCAAGAAATGCGGCATCTATTTCGTAATCACTCAACTTGCCGCCGGGCTTCAGCTCCATATAGTCAAGAGCGCGCTGCCAAGCGGCGGCAACATACGGGTCTGGAGCGTTGCGCGGATTTGGGATTAATGCATCGAAGTCAATGCAATGTTCAGGGCTGATACCCCAGCTGATTTGGGGCTTAAGACCGCTAATGTCAATGTGTTCTTCGCGGTCAAAATGCGCGTCTGAATCGCTAGTGAGGCTCATCCAGTGTTCCAGCGCAAGTAGTCGATGTGCTTTTTGAGGGGCGTATAGCTTATCGTCAAAGTAGCTAAAAACCTGTTCGTCGGGTGCTATTAAAGCGGTGAAGGCCGACAGTTCGGTCGCCATATTACATAAGGTAAGGCGTTCTTCGACGGTTAAGTTTCGGATGGCCTCTCCTGCAAATTCGATGGCAAAACCGCTGCCACCAGAGGATGACAAAGTCCGTATGGCATATAAAGCGATATCCTTTGCCGTGACGCCTATGGGCTTTTTACCCACGAAATTGACCCGCATTGTTGCGGGTTTATCGACCCTCAAGGTACTCGTTGCAAGGGCATGCTCTGCCTCTGTCGAACCCACGCCCCAGGCCAGGGCGCCGATACCGCCAAGTGTGCAGGTATGACTGTCGGGGCAGATCAGTGTTGCACCAGGTAAGGCGATACCCAGTTCTGGAGAGATAACATGAACGATACCCTGACTCGGATCCTGAATATCAAAAAGTTTGATACCGGCAAAATTTGCGGCAGACCGTGTGGCGATTATAAATTCTCGACCGCTGGGCATCAGCGTGTCGTCACCTCGCCCCGGGAAAGTGTCTACAATATGGTCCATCGTACAAAAAGTATGTTCCCGGCGACGCACCGATCGCCTGTTTCTTTCTAAACTTGTCAGCGCAAAACTACCGGTTCGCTCATGCAAGAATATACGGTCTATGTAGAGTAGTGACTTGGTATCATTGAGCCGACTAATTTCATGTTGTCGCCATAACTTTTCGAATAGTGTCAGTCCCATGCCGTTACTGAATACCGTTTTGTTGAATTGATTGAGGTGAATTTACAGTCGTAATAAACGTTAACTTCACGGTTAATTTATTGATCATAAATGACCTCCAGCGGGGTTCCTGAAGGCATTAATATAATTCCTCCGGTGACGGCACCCGCGTTATCTAAGTCACGAGAAACAAAAGGAAGCGGTTTCTTCAGGCGCGCAGAATCAACACTGACGGTTACCAAGAATACGCCACCCCTGACCTGTTCTTGGTCGGGTATAGCTGCGGCACCTTCGGGATATTGGTCTATCTCAATACCAAATGGCTGCGCCATCGATACCATGGCCAATGCGTGCTGCGTCTCTCTAGGCAGGCCATAGGCATCGGAGAGGACGTCAATACGAAATTTAATGGGCTCAGTAACGGCATTATCAAAGTGGGTTTTGAAAAATTGCAGACTGTGACTCAGGTTATTGCTGCCCATCACCATAATAAATGTATGCCCCACCGCCGTTGTGGTGGGCGGCGCTTTCAACAGTGTTTTTTCTGGATCTAGAATGTGCGTGAGGTAGAGTAGTTCACGGCTGGGGCCCAGAGCCTGCATTGCATAGACGTTGCGCTGCGATGATAAGAATGCAGGGCCTGCAAGATACTCGAAGTCTGGCATTTGAAGATCTTTGCGCAGAGAATCCGGGTCGCGGACGAGCATCTCAATGGCGCTCCACCCCAGTCTTCGCATAGGGTAATAGTCGGTTAGTGGCGCTTCAACTAATCGCAGACCAACTTGCGGACCGCTTGGCGGGTAGAGCGTAAGGTACTGTTGGCCGGCTATTTCGGGGCGATCAAGCGCCGTTGCCATCGATTCAGAGAAGACACCTCGATCGCCTGGGAGATACCCCATGTCGCGCTCATAGGCCGCCGCGCTCAACGCGATATCTTGAGATAGTACCCATACCATCAGTATTGACTGGAGCATATTATTTTCTCATTTTGGCGCTTCAAAAAGCTCCAAGCGAGCGCCCTCTGGGGTGAGAAAAGCAGCGCATAGCTGCGAGCCCTGACCGAAATCACGTTTGGCCAATGGCTTGTGGATATTCGCAGACCATCGGCTGTCGGCGATGTCTTGATAGCGTGCCTGTATATCCACGCAAGGGATTCTCAAGGCGTGGAGCCCACGCGCAGCCTGTGCTGCCCTGGCAATGCTCTCTCTTGGCAGTTTGGGGGTCGCTATAAGTTCGATTGAGCCTTCCATCACGCCGTCTGGATGACTGACTGTGAGGCGTATATCACCCAGTTCTTGCGGGTACTGCTCTAATCCTAAAACTCTTGGTCCCTCACCCGGCATGGGGCCCGCAAAATCTGTAAACAGCGAGAAACCCAGAACTTCGAGAAAGTCGATAGCGTCGTCAATATGCTGAACGACCTGCGTGGAATTAAAAATATCGCTCATGCGATCGAAAGGTTTTCCCGGTAGCGGTGGAGAAACGCGCTCCATGACGGCGAGCACAATACCGTCATCCTGAATCGACAGAAATTCCTTCACAGAAACGTCACCAAAGTTCCAGGGAATAGGATCGGTGATTGGTCGCCAGCCATGGCGTTGTATAAAATCGAATGCGAATTCACTGTTGTTCGTGCGCATATTAATATCAAAAATACCACACGGTACGATGAGTTCTGTATCTAACGGGCGCGCAACCGGGACTTGCTCTGAAACGCTCAATAATCTGACGGAGCACTCACCTGACGGTGCATGTAAAAGATGGCTATCGCGCTGCGGCTGCGCGAGATCCCAGAAATCAATTGATTCAGGCGACATGTCGTACCGCTCAGCGGTCCAGCCAAGGTCGCACAGAAAGGCAATCATTTTATGGGTGTGAGCGGTGACCATCACAACTTCTGTGAACCCACATCGAGACATTTGTTATCCTCCCAAAAACTGGTGGTTAGACTATACACCTGTAGATATGATTTTATATCGCTCTGCTCGGGCAGTTTTTGATTTTCTAGCAGGTTAGAATAAGCGGATAAAAATAATAATTTAAGACACCAATCTCCCACCTAGCAAAGCGTGGCCGCGAGAGGAAAAATGGATACGGGCACCGTCGTCATCGTTACATTGATCGCCTACAAGCTGGTCCTTATTGGGGTCGGTTTATGGGCGTCGCGCCGAACGCATTCTAATGAAGATTTCTTCCTTGGTAACCGAGGGCTTGGGCCTTGGGTGGCGGCTATTTCTTATAGCGCCAGCGCCTCTTCAGCGTGGACCTTGCTTGGACTGAGTGGTGCGGCTTATGTCCTTGGCTTATCGGCCATCTGGATAGCGCTAGGCTCAATAATAGGCATGTTCGTTGCCTGGCTGTGGGTGGCCAAGCGCGTACAGCGTTTAACGCGCATGCAGAATTATCTAACGGTAACCGACCTGCTGGCAGGCGACACAGTTGGGCAATGGCGGGAGAAAATAGTGCTCTCTATATCGTTCATTATTTTGTTTTCTTTCACATTCTATGTGGCTGCTCAATTCCAGGGCGCAGGTGTCGCATTTGCAGAAACTTTTGGTCTCCCGACCACAGCGTCCATTTTGATCGGTTCCGCGATAATCTTGTTTTACACATTAATTGGTGGGTTTTGGGCCGTTAGTCTGACCGATACTATTCAGGGTTCGGTTATGGCGATAGCCGCTATAATTCTCCCCATTATGACCCTCATACATTTGGGTGGGTTCGAGGCGTTCTGGCATGCTTTTCTTTCGGTGGGAACGTCATCACAGATTAGCTTTAACGCGGACCAAGGCTGGTTGCTGAGTCTAGGTGTCATCTTTGGTGGTTTAAGTATTGGTTTTGGTACTTACGGACAGCCACACTTGCTCGTCAGATTTATGGCCCTGCGCGATGACGCCGCAAGGCGACAAGCTATTTATATCAGTAGCGCATGGTACTTCATCGTATTCTTTGGAATGATTTTCGTGGGCTTAGCGGCGCGAGTACTTTTCGAAGACTTAGGCGATGCTGAAAAAGTCTTTTTCTTGGTTGCAAATCAAGTGCTGCATCCGGTTGTTGCCGGGTTACTGATAGCGGCCGTATTGTCAGCGATTATGTCAACGGCCGATAGTCAACTTTTGGTGAGCGCAAGCGTTTTATCTCATGATCTTAAGCTGGAGCAACGACTGCCCAATCAGCGGCTCATGATCGGACGCTTTGCGGTGCTTCTTATGGTTGTTATCGCTGCTTTGGTCGCCTTATATTTACCCTCGCAGATTTTCACGCGGGTATTATTTGCGTGGGTCGGATTGGGTGCCGCCTTTGGGCCTTTGCTATTCGCCAAACTTTTAGGTTGGCAGCTGGGTGCAGCGCATCAGTTCATGGGGATCTGGATTGGCTTTAGCCTTGCTGTGATACTGTCATGGATGCCCAACACTGTTGGTGATATTGCCGAGCGCTTAATGCCTTTCGCGCTGCATATGCTGTACCTAATTTTGATGAGGAAATCTTAATTATGTCGATAACCCAAACACTGCAAGGACTTCTTCCCGCGTCATCGATTGCGGTCGACCCGGAGACCATCGCGCTCTATTCGCAGGATGTATTTGGCCGTGGGTGTCCGCTGGCTGCGGTGGTTAGACCTTCCTCTGTCGAGGAAATACAGGCTTTGGTAAAAAGCTGTGGCGAGCAGGGTGTCGCCATTATTACGCGCGGTGGCGGCATGAGCTATACGGCAGGATATCTCGCCACTGAGCAAAACAGTGTGCTCATCGATATGGCGCAGATGAATAAGATCGTCGAGTTAAATATTGAGGATGGCTTTGTCACCGTAGAGGCAGGTGTTACATGGTCACAATTACATGAAACACTCAAACCACACAATTTGAGAACACCGTTTTGGGGTACGTTATCTGGCAGCTGTGCAACGGTGGGCGGTGGCTTGTCGCAAAACGGCGTCTTTTGGGGTAGCGGTTACAATGGGAGCGCAGGTGATTCGCTGTTGAGCCTGGCAGTGGTTACTGCTGATGGGGAGCTGTTGCATACGGGCGCCGCAAGTCAGAAAGCAGGCACTCCTTTTATGCGGCATTTCGGCCCCGACTTGACAGGCTTATTTGTCGGCGACTGTGGTGCACTTGGCGTGAAAGTCACAGCGACACTGCCGCTGGTACCTATGGCGGGTGCGCGTGCTTATACCAGTCATGCATTCGCCGATGCAGCTGCAATGATGAGTGCTATGGCGGAGGTTTCTCGGCAGGCACTAGCCAGTGAATGCTTCGGTTTTGATCCCTATTTACAGCAGCAGCGGATGAAACGAGCGAGTTTGTCGGCGGATGTTGTTCAGTTGTCCGGTGTTATGAAAGGGAGGTCTTCTTTTTTAGCAAAGATAATCAGTGGTGTGAAAATAGCATTCGCCGGGCGTCGGTTTATGGACGAGGTTAAGTGGTCGTTTTCAACAATCAGCGAAGGTCGTACGCAGACGGAAGCAGACTTTCAAGCGCAGGTTATTCGGTCGATCTGTAAGCAGCATGATGGCAATGTACTGGCCGACAGTATTCCGCGCTTACTGTCGGCGAATCCCTTCGGCCCGGTTAACAATATGGTTGGTGCTGAGGGGGAACGATGGCTGCCCATTCATGCGCTAGTGCCGCATTCTAAAGCACACCAAACGATTGCGTTGATCGAGAAAACCTATGCTCGACATCAGGATTCGATGGCTACCTATGCGATAAAAACAGGCTTCCTTATTGCCACCGTTAGTCAGCAAATCACACTGATAGAGCCGGTATTTTTTTGGCCTGACGCGCTGGATAAACTCCATGAGCACAGCCTCGAGCCTGAGCATTTAAAGCGCCTAAACCGCTTCGAAGCAGTGCCGGGTGCTTGGGATGCCGTAAATGCGATTAAGACTGAACTCGCCGATGTTTTCATGGCGCTGGGTGCAACGCACTACCAGCTGGGAAAGGCCTATCGATATTATGAGGGGCTTAAACCCGAAGCGTTAGCTACGATGTTGCAACTCAAAGCGGTGTTTGATCCGGACGGTATCCTTAATCCGAATGTGCTGGGATTAGGATCATCAAATGTCGAATTGGACAATGCATGAACTTTTTATGCTGTATCGTTTTAGGTGAATGAATCTGTAAAAAAGGAGGGGTATATGCCAGCGTATATTGTTGTAGAAGCGGTAATTCGGGATATGAAGAAGTTTGTCGACTACGCTGCGGCTGTACCTGCGCTGGTGACAGAGATGGGTGGGAAATATCTTGTTTTGGGTGGTGCGTCTGAGCAGCTCGAAGGGGATTGGGGTGATACTCGTATTGTTATACATGAATGGCCAACGTTAGCGCAGGCGAAGGCATTTTGGTTTAGTGAGGCCTATACGCAACTCAAAGCGCATCGCAAGGGCACAGGTGAATTTCGAGTAATCCTTGTCGATGGGCGCTCTGAGCAGGTATTGGAGTGACTTTATGACCGCTCGTTACTCAGCATTAGCTTTACAAATGGATTGTGTGGCGGTTAACAGCTTGTCCGATCGTCAGGCAGTTAGTATCGCTATGCAGGCTACTTTAGACCGGGTCGATACGATGATCCGCGGCAGCAAAGGTTTTATTGCAACATTTAGCGGTGAGGCGTTAAAACTTGTCGTCTTACCCGAATATTTTTTGACTGGCTTCCCGATGGGAGAATCTATACCGCTGTGGCGGGAGAAAGCGTGTGTGGCAATGGACGGCCCAGAATATGCTCGGCTTGGGGAGATCGCATCTAAGCATGGCGTATATTTGTCGGGGAATACCTACGAATTGGATCCGCATTTCCCCGAGCTGTATTTTCAGACCAGTTTTATTATCGACGACGCTGGGGATATTATCTTGCGTTACCGCAGACTCATTTCCATGTTTGCGCCGACCCCTCACGATGTTTTGTCAAAGTATCGATCCATCTACGGCGATGAGGCGTTATTTCCTGTTGTGGATACCCCACTGGGTAAGCTGGCCTGCGTCGCATCGGAGGAAATACTTTATCCGGAAATCACGCGAGCACACGTCCTCAAAGGTGCCGAAATTATCCTGCATTCTTCAAGCGAAGTCGGTAGCCCGAGACCGACACCAAAGAATATCGCCAAGTGTGCAAGAGCTTATGAAAATATGTGTTACGTCATTTCGGCTAATACGTCAGCGATAACACAGTCGGTCGTACCTGCAAACTCAACACAAGGGCATTCACAAGTCGTGGATTATCGAGGTCACGTAATGTGTGAAGCGTATACAGGAGAATCCATGGTCGCAAACGCATCAATTGATATCGCCAGCTTGCGTAGCGCGCGCCGACAGCCGGCAATGACCAACTTATTGGCGAGACAGCGGCTGTCACTTTTTGGTGAGCTTTATTCTGCAGCGCAGATGTATCCCGAAGATAATTTGATTGGGCCCGATGGGGAAATTAAGGTTCCCGATAGAGGCCATTTTTAGCCGAGCAAGAGGCGGTTATCGCGCGGCTAGAGGCGCAAGGACTGATTTAAAATAGCGCTACAAAAGTGCTAAGGCCAACGATGGCCACATCATTTATGCAGTAACGGCCCCTACTTTAGATTCTATTAATGTAGGCCGAATTACAGGAGATAACTGGCATGGGAATTACTGAGCTCGCAGTGCTTAAGTGGTTGCACATCTTAGCGATGGTGTACTGGTTGGGCGGAGAGTGGGGCGTTTTCAACACATCAACACACGTAATCAATAGAAAGCTCTCTATGGAAGAGCGCAGACGGCATATGCAGACGGCCTATAATATCGATATTTTGGCGCGCATTGGCATTATTAGCTTACTGCCTTTAGGCCTGCATATGGGACATATTTGGGGCGTGCAGCCCTATGGTGGTTGGTTCTTGGTGGTGGTCTGGTTGTCAGCGGCACTCTGGTTAACCCTGTGCATTTCCGCTTATTTTTTTCGGGAGACGGATCGCGGTATTCGACTTACCATGATGGATGAGAAAGTACGTTTCGTTCTAATTCCAACCATGATATTGGCCTCTGTGGCCTCGATGGCAGGTTATGGCCCATTTAATATTGGTCCAGGGCAATACTGGTTTTCGATCAAGATCCTGCTGTATAGCGGCACGTTAATTATTGGCCTAAAGCTTCGCTTTATCATGCGCGAGTGGACAGAGATGTTTCGTGTGCTTGCTGAAGGTGCCAGCACTGCAGTGGAAAATCAGTTGGAGCAAAGCTTAAAGGTAGGCAAGCGGTTGGCGTATTTGTACTGGGTCACCATCGCGACGGTTGCATTTTTTGGTGCAACTAAAATGATTTGAGAGTACTGCCGACGTCAAACGGTATCGTTGCGCTAAGCCAGCGTCAGATGTGGGCGGCGCTGATAATGTCGCTGGGTGTGGCATTCCAGATGTTCGCGCCGCGCTCAATAAGCAGGGACTCGAGGATCCGTCGAAAAGTGCTAATCCGATGTGGTTGGCCCATTAGCCAAGGGTGAAAGTTAAGGCTCAGTAGTCGGCCACCGTGCTGTTTACCCTCAGCAATGAGGAAGTCTGCTGCATCGGCGATTTGTTGTGCAAAGCTGTCTTCGCTATGCAAATTTTGCGTGAGCAGAAATACATCGTCTAGTTCAAGTGAGCTTGGCAGACAGGTCAAATCTCCCAGCGCTGTCTGAAAGCGATAAGGCAGCTCATCATTTACCCAGTCACAGTGATATTCTAAGCCCGCAGCTTTTAGTAATTCGGGCGTATTTCGAGTTTGTGATCTACCCGGGCTAAACCAGCCTCGTATCGGTTGCTGGCGGTGTCGCTCTAGCGCCGCTAAGGTATTATTAATCCACTCGGCCTCGATGGCCTCCTCGATGTCACCCGCATGCATACACTGCATATTCCAGCCGTGGCCGAGCCATTCATAAGGCGTGTCTGCAAGTCGAGCTACAAGTTCCGGATATCGCTCTGGCAGACTGCCATTTAAGGCTACGGAAGCAGCTGCTTCTGTTTGCTCGAGGGCAGACAATAGGCGAAAAATACCTACACGATTTCCGTAGTCTCGGAGTGTGTAATGACGTAAATCCGGATAGGGCATTGTCAACGCCCCGGGCGGACTTACATTGGGCTTTGGTCCCGATAGCGGAAAGTGCTGAATATTAAGATTGATCCACAGTGCCAGGGGTTTGTCACCCGGCCATTGAATCGGCGCTCGATCTTGCATCATCGACCATTGATAACGGTCATGGTCCATGCCATAACGACGCTTCGGATACGAGAGCGGATTATTGTTCACTGCATTTTCTCCGGCCGAAAGTTCAGCGCATCAGGGTAATAATGCTTTAGGTAATGCTCGGCAATTTCTTTGCCGGTCGCCACCCAAATATCATCGTGGCCAGTGATGTATTCCAGCACCTCTTCAAAGGCGCGCAGTCGGTGGGGACAACTGACTTGATAGTTGTGGGTGGGTATACACATCACCGTGCCACTACTTGCGCCCTCGTGTCTGAGCTCATCGAAAGCGCGGCGAATAATCTGACCATAACGCCGTGGTTCCATTTTCTGCACCACATAGGCGATCGTATCGTTGAGTTCTAATGAGTAGGGAACCGACACAAAAGGGCGCCCGCTACGTGTCTGAACTGGGGTCGGTTGGTCGTCATGAAACAAATCACAGGTGTATATACCGCCGGCTTCGGCAAAGAGATCGAGGGTGTGCTCTGAATGAGAAAGCGCCGGTGCTAAATAACCCGCGGGACGCTGTCCAGTGGCGCGCTCAATGGTATCTATAGCATCACAAATCATTTCTCGCTCTTGATCTTGCGTTAACCCATAGGTATAGCGAGTATTGTAAATACCATGGCTAAAAAACTCCCAGTTTCGCTCAAGGCACATCTCTATGATGTCTGGATGATGATCGCAGAGCGCTGCCGATAGACTAATTGATCCACGAATACCGTATTTATCTAGCAATGCCATTTGTCGTTGATGTCCCACCCGATTGCCATAATCTCGGATACTGTACCCGGGGACGGCTGGATAGGGGTGTGGCCAGGGCTTACGAAAAGCATTGTCTGGCGGATCTAGCTCGTAAAACTCAATATTAGGCGCGACCCAGAATGCCAATTTAGCGCCGTTTGGCCATTCAATTTTGGGACGTTTGTCCCATGGCCAATAGGGATAAAGGTCTAGCTCAGTTTTGCGCGTCTCCTGCGTCATTGATTCTCAACCCCTGAAACCCAGTCAAGGACCTCTGTGACGGAGAGCACATCGGCATATTTTATTGAGAGATCGGTAAGATTCGCGAAGTGAAAACTCTCATGTTTATCTGCAACACACTCCTCAGGAACAATAGTTCGGTAGCCCCGTGAAAGTGAATCAACGGCAGTGGCACGAATGCAGCCGCTTGTTGATCCGCCGGTAAGAATGACCGTGTCTACTTTGTGCCAGACGCAGAGCGACTGTAATTGAGTTTCGAAAAATGCAGATGGCATCTTCTTACAATAAATAATATCAGCGATGCGATCTATATGGAGTCGATCGTCGAATTCAGCGCGCTCAGAGTTGAACTTTATATTCTGAAGAGAATCTGGCGTGTCAGTTCGCGTACCCCAAATCCCACAGTCCTCGCCTGATTCCATAAAGGCAACATGAGTCCATACAACGGGCCAGGCGCGAACGCGAAAAGCGGCAGCTAAATCGTTAATATACTGAAGCTGATTCGGATCAGTTTCGTAAGCGGTTTTATACAAATCTGGACGGGTATAGGCTTTTTGCGGATCTATGTTAACTAAGATTGCTTTTGAACCGAAACCAAACCGCGCTCGGGTGGGGTTATTTTTAAGCTGCGCATAGATCTCGCGCGCAGTTAGGTCGCTAGTTTCCATGATCCACCTCTTAGACGGTATAAAAGTTTAATACTGCTGGGTTAGATATTGCCAATTTTCACATTGCAAATATAGAGGCATCGGCAAAACTATAATATGCTGGCTAAGACATCAAGCCAATAATAAGAGAGCGCACTATGCCTCATACGGTTATCCGCGGAGCTATCGAATATACGAGCCACAAGCCCGAGAGATTCGGACAGGAAAGGGGGCGAGAGTTCTTTACACTTACGCAGCAGCCCGATGGCATTGACCTACTACTGGCGCATTGTGAGATCGACGATGCCCCTAAGGTAACTAGAGATGTTTGTCTGGCCTTGCGTCACGTTGATTCCAGCCCCGTCGATTGCTCTGTGCGTTTGTCCGTAGGTGGGCATTTTGAGGGCAGCGGTTGGATGCGATTTACGGATAACAGTGCCGAATGCGAATCGCTCAACGCACGCGATGGTCGCATAACGCAGCGCCTCGATACCGCGGGCAGGGTTCGCTGGCTGCAGAGTCATCCCATTATCGGAGATGCGTTACTTATGCGGCTTTATCCACTAGAAAATGGCCCCGGCATTCACCATCTCAGTAACATTTTATTGACTTCGCCGGATCATCGTGGCGCGACAGGGCCGCTGCTATACTCGACAGAATTTGACCTGGTTTACGTTGGTGATGAGGTCGTTGAGGTGGGGGCAGGGAAATTTAATGCGCGGCATTTTCAGGTCACAGGAACCGCCGGAAACCTGCCGGAAGAGCATCCTCCCTATGACGTTTGGTGCACGGCAGATGATAACTACATATTACTAAAGGCTAGTGTTGGCGGCTATATGCAAACCCACTACGAGCTTGTGAGCCTTTCACTTGAAGGAACACCCTAAGCGTCATAAGATTAAATGATAGCGCTTAAGCCGACTATAGCAGCGGGAAAACATGGCACTGATTAATCGATTAGTCCTCATCGTTCCAGATCTTGATACTGCTTTGGCTTCTTATCTGGCGTTAGGCTTACAAATTTCTGGTGCTGCAGATACAACTATTCTTCAATACGCCGATGGCTTCGATCAGTATCTAGCCAATGCGCGCACCGCGCGCTTATTGCTTTGCGATAGCCCTAAGCAGTATCTCGATTTAATTGAAAAAAGTGGTCCTCGTGGTAGCGCGTTCGCAGAACCAGGCTGGTCGGCGATAGAGGTCTTGACCAATGATTTGGATCAGCTCTGCCAGAATCTACCACTGCAATATTTCTCGGTATTAGGCCCGCCTGCAACGCTCTCTTTTTCGGAGGATATTCGGGCAATGCAGGTTGTGGGAAGCGCAGGTGAGCTCATTTACTTTACTGAAATAAACGGCAAGATTCCGGGCTTCGATCTGCCGGTTGCACATCGGCTTGTAGACCAATGTTTCGTGACGATCGCCGGTAGCGCACGCTTGGATCGAGCTATTAAATTCTATAGTCAGCTGTTCGACGTTTCCGAAGCCATATCGGCAAAATCGCGGGTTGTAGGACTTTCGGTGGCCAATAATCTGCCGCAATCTACCCAATATAATATTGCCACTATACCTGTGGGCCCGGGGCAGTTAATCGAACTTGACCAGATGCCTGTGCCGATTACATCGGAGGGGGGGCAGACAAAAATTAAGTCCGGCTGGAACTGTGTTTCTTTGCAATCGTCAAAGCGGCCTGTCGTCGACGGCATGATCGAACCCAGCTACTTCAGCGCAGATGGGCAAGCGTGCTTTTTATTACGTGGACCTGATGCAGAACTTATCGAGTGGATCGTTTCAGCTTAGGAGAAAATGTAAATGTACACGCTATTACTTTATACGCATATCTTGGCCTTAGTCTATTGGCTCGGCGGTGATCTTGGCACATTTCTGGCGAGTCGATATGTTGTTCGATCGGATTTGACTGTAGAGGCACGACAGTCGGCTTTTTCAATTCTGTTGGAATGCGACATGGGGCCTAAGCTTGCCATGCCCATCATCCTCGGCTCCGGTTTCCATTTGATTTCATTTAATTGGGCCAATGTTTTCCCCCCCGAGAGTCCTTTTATCGCGTGGGCTGTGGTTATTATTTGGCTGGGACTCGTGCTTGCACAGCATACGCAATGGGGCGCACATAAGCCGCAATTGGCAAAAACTGATCTGGCATTACGCTATGCGATTGTGGTGTCGGTACTTGCGATAGCTAGCGTCGGCTGGACCTCGGGTCTGCCGACCTGGGTTGTGCTCAAGATGGTCATTTTTGGGCTATTGGTGGCCTGTGGCATCGCGGTTCGTTACGGCCTTAAGCCTTTTGCTGTCGCCTATGGTCAAATGCTATCAGAGGGCGCATCTCCTGAAACTGATGCCACCATGAACCACCAACTTGCAATTTGTAGGCGCTATGTGTGGATGATTTGGGCTGGACTGTTTGTCAATACGGCGCTGGGCGTCCACTTGATCGTGGTGTAGGTAGCTAGTACGCCGCCACGCCGCGCGACGCGCTTGTTAGTTAAATTGACCCTGCGGGACCGCGGACTAATTCGCTCAGCTCGTAATGGGTCTGCATATACCCGTCAACCTGAGCTCGCAGCAGGATGTAGTCGCCATCTGCGCTGGTCCAAACGTGGTAGCGAGGGTGGTGTCCATCAACATTGGCGCCCTCAGGATTGTCAGCGGGATCACCGTAACAAAAGTGCTTTGCATCAAATTCTCCAGCCATCACCTGAATACGCTCAATACCTAAAAAGTGTATGTCGATCGGCGATACATGAAAAGCCAAACGAGGGCCGGTGGCGCCGCGATGATCGATTGAGCATGTCGGAAAGTTTTCAACACGTCGAACACAGGGCTCTTCGTCGGTGTTAAGGCTAGCCAACAACCAGGCGTCTGCCTGTATGGGGTGGGTAACGAAAAAGCTGGTGGCTTCTTCACTTTCGAACACATCGTCATAAACCACGCCATCAATTGTTTTTCCCGCACTATAGATAACGTTATTGGCAAACCTGAAAAGCGCGGCGCCCTCCTGATCGTCGCCAATCCTTATCCGTACCTGTGCGGTCCTTGGGTGAAAGCGTTCGTCGACACTGAGTACGACGTCTCGTTCGACCATCGGTGGATCCTGGATAACGCAATGGCTACGTAATGAGCGCGTGCAATCAGCGTTGCGCGTAATGCTGAAGTGTTCTGCTCCACGGGCTTCCCCCGATCTATGGGGCTGATTGCTGGTGTATAAAATGGTACCTCGAATAGACTCAGACAATGTCTAGCTCCTTTTATTGCTTTGCGTTGCCGATTTCAGTCGGTAAACTGAGCGCTCTTTGGTTGAGCTAGATCAAATATGCAGCCGGGCGACCAGTCAGCACCTAAGTGGCTTTTAGCGCTAATCAGTAGCCTTTCGCCGTTTGGTGTTTCGGTTATGGCGCCGCTCATTCCTTTGCTGAGTCTTGATCTAGGGCTCAATGTAACAGACCTCCAATTTCTTATTTCAGCTTACGTTTTAGGTCTTGCCTCGACGCAGCCTTTTGTTGGAATGTTGGCAGACAAATTGGGTCGGCGTCCAGTCTTGATCGCCGGCTTTGCGCTATTCGTTCTCGCGAGTCTCGCACTCACATTCGCTGACAGCTTGCAATGGATGATAGTACTGAGGTTTTTCCAGGCGGCGGGGGCTGGCGTAGGGTCTATTGTCGCCCGGACTATTATTCGAGATATTTACCCGCCTAAAGAGGCACTACAAACCTTTGCTTTACTCACCGCCGCGATGGGTTTTACGCCAATTATAGCGCCAGTAGCGGCAAGTATAATCGCCGAGACATGGGGCGTTAATGCGGTTTTTGTTTTACTCGCGGTGCTTGGGCTGATGTTACTGATGGCGGGCTATATTGCGCTGCCGGAAACACGCACAAACCGACAGACCAGATCTGAGCAACGTATTTTTGCCGGTTATAGTGTGCTGCTGAGTTCGAGGCTCTTTTGGAGCTACACCCTCGCCTTTGGATTCCTTCAAGGTATTTTTTTCTCCCTACTTGCCTGCGCCGCGATACTTTTTAGTACGCACTTAAATATTAACGTAAAGGGTTTTAGCTTAATTTGGAGCGGTTTAGCTTTGGTCTATGTGGTCGGCTCATCGCTATTGGTGAGATTCCCAATGCTCGGATTCCGCCCGTTACAATCTATCTTGGTTGTAATTGTCGCGCTCTGCTCAATTGCGGGACCACTGATGATGCAAATATGGGGTCTCTCACTGGCGACCTTTTTGTTGAGTGTTGCGCCTCTAATGATCCTTTCGGGCCTGCTAACGCCTGGCATGATGCTGGGCGCTGTGAATGCTGTTCCTTCTCAAACTGGTGCGGCCGCAGGCTTGTCGAGTGCGGTGGGCATGTCGATTGCGGCGGCATTTACCGTTCTAGGTGCTTATATTTACGACCTGCATCCCTTATTGTTGTTCTTTGTTATCGGTGCGGCAGGCCTTGGCTTTTGCGCGGCATGGTGGTTTACCAACCGCTACAGCATCGATCCTGAAGAGGCGCTTGAAAGATGATTCGAATTCCTGCTTTTGTGTTAGTCAGTGTTTTTAGTTTTCAGTTGGGTTTATCTCCTGCAGTTTTAGCAGGTACGCCCGTCACAACGGCGCCCTGGCAAGAGCTAGTCGTTAGCGTTTCCGATATCGACCGTACTGCACTATTTTTTAAAACGTTAGGCGGCTATCGCGTTCTCGATAGTGGTCAGCTCAGTCGCTCAGAAATAAGCGCATGGGGTTTAACGTCAGCGGCAAGCGCAACCTACAGTTTGATTGGGCCCAAGGACGCAGAATCAGGTTTAATCCGATTAGTGGACTTCGACAATGCTGGAAAGCAAGTGCCTATGCGTCCTGGTGCAAGGGCTTGGGATACCGGCTGTTTTTTCAGTGTGATGGTGCGCGTTAAGGAGATTGAGTCGCTATACAGTGAGGCAATCGATTTGGGTTGGTGGACAGAAACGCCGATAGCATCGCTCCAGTTTGGCAGCTCCGATTTACGCATTGTCATTTTTAAAGGTCCTGATGGACTGCAGGTCCAGGGGTATGAGCGCTTATCGCCAGCACTTCCCACAGAAGTCGGCCCATTTGAGCGAATGTCAAAGCCCTTTAATGTTATGCAAATGGTTGCCGATCACGGTGCTGCTTACCGCTTTTTAACAGAGGGCTTAGGCTTTGATACGTTTTACACCGGTCCCCCCGTTACCGCACCCTATCCCACCATATCGCCGATTGGCATACCTGAGTCGCTTGCTACAAAGGTCGGCTATCAGGCGGGTATTGTGTTTCCCGTCGCAGGTGAATATGGGCGTATGGAAGTCATTCAGCTACACGGACTTAAAGGTCAGGATTATCGCGATCAATGTCGCGCCCCTAATTTGGGGATTTTAGCAGTACGTTTCCCGGTTGATGATATTAAGCCAGTGGCAGAACGTCTGCAGCGATTTGGTGCCGAAGTTGTCACGTTGCGACAGGTGGAATGGCCCCAGTCTGAGATTGTCGATATCGTTGAGACACGGTCTCCCGACGGGGCGATTATTCAATTTTATGCTAAACAAACACCAAAATAGGATAGGCCATAATGCGTGAAGCTAAAGTCATTATTTGCACAGGTTCGGGCCGCCCTAACGGGCTGGGTGAGGCAATACTGCGGCGCTTTGGCGAAGACGGCTATCGGCTTGTCGTCAGTGATATTGGTGCAAGCGCAGCCGAATCAGCGCCCAATCTTGCCAGCTCTAGCGAAATGGAGCAGGTTGCACAAAGTCTGCGTGAGGCCGGCCATGAGGTTGCCACTATTCCTTGTGACGTGCGCAATCCTGAATCTGTCGCCCAGTTGTTTAAGCACACAATAGACACTTTTGGTCGAGTCGATGTTCTGGTTAACAATGCGGGCATTGGTTTTGTCATGAAGCATACTCGTGACGTGACATCGACTGAATGGCAACTGGTTATCGATGTCACGTTATCCGGTGTCTTTTACTGCACACAGGCGGCTGCGGCGGTAATGGAAACTCAGGGCTGGGGTGGTAAAATCATCAATATCGCGAGCCAGGCTGCGAAGTCGGCGTTCCCCCATATGTCGCCGTACTGTGCGGCCAAGCATGGTGTGATCGGCCTCACGCGTACCGCCGCCATTGATTACGGTGCCTCGGGGATCATGGTGAATGCGATATGCCCTAATCACGTAACGACAGGCTTAGGTGGCGCGCAAAATGCCTATTTCGCCAAGTTCAAAGGGGTATCAGAGGCGGATTACTTAGCTGATATGAAGGGCAGAATTCCGCTGCAACGCCTTGGTAAAGCTGAAGATACGGCTGCTATGGCGGCGTTTTTGGCGTCGGATGCTGCCAGTTTTATCACCGGAGAGGCAATCAACGTGAGTGGCGGTGAAGAAATGCACTGAGCCTGCGCTCACGCGACGTTATTCCACCCGTTGCTCTGTACATAAGGTGCGCTTAAAACAAATACCATCTTCGAACCAGTGCCAGGTGCGTACACGACGCTCCCGATTGGTACTGCTTAAGATGGTTTCAACAAAGCGTTGCCCCGGATAGTCCTTGCGGTCAAGGCTGAGCATAATAATGCCGTTACCAGTCTCCCATGCCCAGCCCGCAAAGGTTTCAGTATCAAACCATAAGCGGTCATTTTTCATGTAACCGTTGAAGGTTTGCTGACGCGTTGTGCCGTCAGCCCATGTAAAATCGCTATGCTGGGTATAAGCGATATCTCCGTCGTCTGGGAAGACGCAGCTGACAAGGCTGCGGTGTTCGTCAAGTAGGGTGTTATCTTCAGCAATATGCCGATAAACGCCGCTCCAGACACCTTCATGCCAGAGCATAGCTGGCATGAAGCGTTGGACGCTTGTTCTGGGCGACATCGTGGCTAGTTACCGAATTTAAACTTAGCTGACGCCATCCATGTCATAGGAATGTTGTAGTACTGTACAAACAAGTTTGATTGGACAAACTCTTCGTCACTACAATTCTTACACTCCAAATTGATTTCCCAGCGGCTATCTGCGGCTCCGGTCAACTTGACACCTGCGTTGAACAGTGTCGTTGAGCCGTTGTAGCCAGTATTTCGAGTGCCGGTATAGTTTTCACCAATATAGCGCAACATTGCTGTTGGCGTTAACGTGAACGATCCTAAAGCGATGTCTACTGACGTGCCCAGGGTAAACGTCTCATCGGGACTACGTTTGGGGTCCGCGACGCTACAGTCGACTGCATAGGCCGCAAGGTTAGTGTTAGGTGCAACACAGCCGCCGGGCAAATCAACATACTTGGTGTCCTGCAGACCAAGCGAGGCAAAGATTTGCCAATTATCTGTTGGTAGCGCAGTAATTTCGGCTTCAAAACCGGTGACTTCTAAACCGCCAGCGTTGGTGGTAACAAATGCACCTTCATATGCGGCCGTCGTTTGTAGGTCTTCGAGGTCAGTGTAGAACGCAGTAAGGTTGGTCCGTAAACGACCATCCAGCCAGTCGGCACGCATGCCCACCTCGTAAGCCCAAATGTTTTCAGGTCCAAAATCATAAACCCCGCCCGAACTGCCAGATCTTGCATTCCAACCGCCTGATTTGAAGCCGTTGGTGACTGAAGCGTACACCATCATATCGTCGTTGACGTTATGGGCGTATGCCACTCTTGGCGTAAACTTAGTCTCACTTTGCGTCGTTGGAATACCAGCGGCTTCCATACCTTCGGTGGTCACCGTGCCCGTGAAGCCGATGGTCTTCTCTTCATCAGTGTAGCGTCCACCAACGGTCAGTGTACCCTTTTCCGCTATCTTGATTTCCGCCTGGGCGTAGACGGCAAAACTTTCGGTATCATTTTGCATCACGCGATCAGCAAGGGTAAGGAAAGCGGTCGACGGGGGAACCGGCACACCCACTGCACCAAGATCGAGAAAATCTCGCCAATCGGTCGTGTTTTCTTCATCCATGTAATACACGCCGGTGGTAACAAAGACGCGGTCATCCATCACCGATCCAGCCCACTTTAGTTCTAGTGACTGCATGTCATGTTCGCTGTCATTGTCGATAACGAAGAAGTCAGGAAATGCCTCAGCAAGTGGGAAGTTGAGCAAATACTTCTGCTCAATTGATCGATTACCGTAAATGAAATTGGCTGTGCCGCCTGCCACTTCCCATCCCAGATTGGAGATGATGTTCAGTGTATCGACATCATTGCCATACTTACCTTTGGTGTCAATTCCCGGCAAGCCATCGGTAATTTTTGATGTGGAAATACGGTCATCACCGCTGAGGAACCCATGTATATTGGCGACTTCCGCATTACCACCGTCAACAGAAATATCCCAAGTGGCCGTGTCCGAGATTAACAAGCGTACGGCCGCACGAAAACCGGTTGTATCGTTGCTGTTGTAATCCTTGCCGTTGCTCAGGTTTTTCAAGTATCCGTCGTTTTCATCAGTGAAGAATGACAGCTTAGTCAGTACTTTGTCACTCAGTGGTAGATCGATGCTACCGCGAACCATTTTGCGGCTCCAACGCCCAACGCCGCCCTCAATATAGCCCGAGAGTTCTTCGCCTGGCTTGCGCATCACCATACTGATGGCGCCACCTGTTGTGTTGCGCCCATACAGCGTCCCCTGCGGACCGCGGAGCACTTCAATACGCTCTACATCAAGCAGGGCAAAGTTATTCGCATTTTGTCGCGTGATATAAACTTCATCTACGTAGGTGCCCACGGGCGGGTCGAAAGTAGAGATGGATTCATCGTTACCCTGCCCGCGCAAATAATACATATTGGCTGT
>CAWUXF010000083.1:0-9014 GCA_963926325.1 uncultured Luminiphilus sp.
TGCAGCACCTAACGAATGACCGACGTAGCTTTTAATCGCAGCAACAGGCCACTGATCAATTCCAAACGCCTCGGCGACCCGATTCAAAATACACGCCTCGGTGACACGGTTTTGCGGCGTTCCCGTGCCATGGGCTTGCACCAACCCGCCACGAGTCAAACGCGCCTCCCCTAAGATTTCTTTTAGCGCTGCCATACTACGCGCTGCGGTGATGTAGTTACCCGCACCAGGGCCACTGATCGACTTCTTCGCGCCATCTGCATGAACGAATACCGACGGCACCGCACCCTGAATGGTAGCACCCATTTCTAATGCCAGAGCATCGTCGAACAACACAACGATTTGTGCAGATTCAGCGATGACAAACCCACAGTTTTGGCCAAAAGGCCGGCAGGCCTTTCTATAATCTAGCGCGCCACTGCCGTCTAAGCCGTCTAAGTCACGCAAGCCTCTGTCAGTCGCCAAAGCACCCATCGCGATGTAGCCATCCATAACTTCAGGTGTGATCGGCGCATCCACTGCACCCACCACTGCCACCCGTGCGCGTCCAGCACGAATATCTTCAACGCCTCGCTGTAGGTTGTACAAGAATGTTGCACAAGCGCCCATCGCAGGACCCGTCTTACCCATTGAACGCAGCAGATAGGCATTAATGAAATCGCCGGGCATCTGTGCAAAGCCCAGTGGGCATTGCTTGCTAGAGACCCGCTTGCCATGCGCTCTAGCGCGCAGCATGCCGCCGCTACCAGCGTCATCAAGCTGGCCCATAGAACTGCTTACATAGACGCTCATGAGCTCAGGAGAGACCCGCTTACGCACCGAGTCCCAATCAATACCTAGGTCAGCAAGCGCATCTGACGCGGCAAAAACAGTCATTTGCAATGCTCGAGGATGATTGCGAGAAGCGTAAAGCGCGCCCGGTACCAAACCTGTTGGTAGCTGTCCCGCGACACTGACCTCTAGCTGACGTGTGCTGGGGAAAAGCACTGTAGACGCACCGTCAACGGTCACCCGTAATTTTTTGTTCTCTAGCGTTTGAACCTGCCAGTCGTTAGGCAGTCCCTCGGAACCGCGCGCGGCGCCCGTATCAAAGGTCAGCGGGCCGTGATCTGGGCTCAGGGTGACTTGCCGATTCCAATTGACGGCTGCCGGGTCGAAGTACTGCGATTCAATTTGCCGGACCAGCGTGTGGTCCCGCAAATATTGACGGTCATTTGTACCCATCAATGCGGCTAGCGCCGCTTCGGTGTCACGCCGATGATCGAGGGATAAGTGATCGAGCACCATCCGTCGGTATGCATGATGCCCCGATGTACGGCCGGCACTATTAACGCCGCCCGCGGCGACGATGACAGGCAAATTCAACATATAACGCTAACTCCAACAACACGCAGCACCAACGGTGACGCTAACGCCAGACAAGATAATCAGGGCGGACAGTGTAAGAGGCATTTGAATTTTTTATATGTCTTTTCAGCCGTATATCATGCAGTATCAGACAGATCATTGCGGAAAAATCGACTTTATGCCGCTAAAGTCTCGAGGAGTGCCTCAAAGTGGATCGCACAGCAACCAACAACAGCGCTTTTACTTCGGCACCTTTATTAGCCGGTAATCCGCCCACTATTCGCGCAGCCGCGTTGATCAACCGCCGTACGCTCGCCAGCTCGGTCACACTCCCCATGGAGATTATGCAAGCCGCCGCACAGATAATGAGTAGCGAGCAAGCGGGCAGCACAAGACGTGGCCAAAAACGCCCAAGCGCCGAATTTTCGCTCTTGAGCACCAAGGGCGGTCCAATTGCATTGGACAGCGGTATGACCCTGGACACACAGCCGCTTAGCGATACCCAAACACTAGACCTGCTGTTGATTCCCGCTATTTGGCGACACCCACGCTGGGTCATTGAGCAGCACCCAGAGCATATTGCGTTTATTCGTCGCGCTGTCTCCCAAGGAACAACCATTTGTAGTGTTGGCAGCGGCAGCTTCTTAGTCGCTGAAACCGATCTGATGGCCTCGGCCGTTGCCACTACGCACTGGCATTGGTTCGATGAATTTGAACGCCGCTATCCCAACGTCATATTACGCCGTGACCAGCTGATAACGCAAAGTAGTGGCATATACTGCGTTGGCAGCGTTAATTCCATTGCCGACTTATGGGTGTATTTTTGTAGCCAGTGGTTTACGCCGTCAGTAGCATTGGCTGTCGAAAATCAATTCTCACCCGAAATTAGGCGACGCTTTTCACCTAACGACTTTAGTAATGGCAGCCAAACCCACAGCGATGAGCTAGTCATGGACATGCAGTTCACTTTAGGGGCGAATTTGCGTGAGGCACCGAGTATCAGCGTGCTTGCAGAGCGATACGACCTGGCAGTGCGCACCCTCAATCGACGCTTTTTAGCCGCTACTAATTTGACGCCCACCCAATATTTACAACAACTTCGGCTTAAAGAGGCACGCGCCCTGCTTCATCAAAGTAATTTAGCCATTGCCGAAGTCGCTTGGACGATAGGTATCAACGACAGCTCACGCTTTGCAGAGAAATTCCGTCAAGCTTACGGTGTAACCCCTAGGGAATTTCGCAGCGCAGTTCGCGGAAAATCGTTCACCCTTGAACAACCAAAAGCCGTTATTATATAGCCCGCATGACCACATCCCTTAGCGAGACCTGAACGGACTGCGTTGAGCACAAGCCTCCGCTGTGGCTAAATGCGACCGCGGCCGACGGATCTACTCTGGGCATGCGGCGGTAGAAATACACCCAAACAAAAAGTTTAAGGAAGATTTTGATGAGTGAGACAGTATATTTAGTTGGTGGTGCACGGACCCCTATGGGCGGCCTCCTCGGTGATTTAGCAAATATAACCGCCACCGAGCTAGGTAGTGTCGCGATCAAAGCAACACTCGAGAGAACCGGTGTATCTGCTGACAAAATTGATGAAGCCTTTATGGGCTGTGTGTTACCTGCCGGCCTAAAACAATGCCCCGCTCGGCAAGCAATGCTCGGCGCTGACATTCCTAGCAGCACCGGTGCAGTCACCGTCAACAAGGCCTGCGGCAGCGGTATGCAAGCAACTATTTTTGGAATCGATAGTATTCGCGCGGGCACAAATGCGCTGGTGATTGCCGGTGGCATGGAAAGCATGAC
The DNA here is from genome assembly GCA_963926325.1 of uncultured Luminiphilus sp. Classification (GTDB taxonomy): domain Bacteria; phylum Pseudomonadota; class Gammaproteobacteria; order Pseudomonadales; family Halieaceae; genus Luminiphilus. The sequence continues at coordinate 3,154 of CAWUXF010000083.1, forward strand.
CAATGCGCCACAATTGCTGCTGTCGGGACGAAAAGGTACCCGCCTTGGTCATGCAAAAATCTATGACCACATGTTTCTTGACGGATTAGAAGACGCCTATACCGGCGGCGCCATGGGTGGCTTCGCGCAGAAGACTGCTGACGAGCATGGTATTACACGGGAAGAAATGGATGCTTTTGCTATCGAGAGTCTGACACGTGCCAAGCGCGCGATTGACCAGGGTCTTATCAGCGCAGAAATTTCACCGGTCACAGTCAAAACCCGCAAAGGTGAACACGTCATCAGTGAAGACGAGCAACCGCACAAGGGCCAAGTAGAAAAAATCCCAGCCTTGCGACCTGCGTTTACCAAGGACGGCACTATCACCGCGGCAAACGCCAGCTCGATCTCAGACGGCGCAAGCGCTCTCCTGCTGGCAAGTGAGACCGCCGTGAACGAACATGGATTAACCCCCATCGCCCGTATCGTTGCCCATTCACGATTTAGCCGTGCGCCAGAGGAATTTACCATTGCACCGGTCGGCGCTATCGAGAGCGTGCTAGCGCAGTCGGGCTGGGAAGCTAAAGACGTAGACCTGTGGGAGATTAATGAAGCCTTCGCCATGGTGACAATGCTTGCCACACGCGCTTTTGATCTGGACCCCACGCGTGTCAACGTCCACGGCGGTGCGTGTGCTCAAGGTCACCCTATTGGCTCAACGGGCTCTAGAATTTTAGTCACATTAGCGCATGCGCTAAAGCACTACGGTAAAACCCGTGGCATTGCTGCGCTGTGTATTGGCGGCGGCGAAGCCACTGCTGTGGCCATTGAACTGGTTTAAACAGCGCAGCCAACACTCGAGTAGATCTTTAAATAGCACTTAAAGAAACGCTCGTGACGCTCTTCGATTTAAGTCACAGGAAATTGTAACTATGGCACTTAGCCCAATCCCAGAAATTCTCGACGATATCCGTGCCGGCCGTATGGTCATATTAATGGATGATGAGGATCGTGAAAATGAAGGGGATTTAATTATAGCCGCTGAAAAAGCGACCCCTGAAATTATCAATTTCTTTGCCTCTGAAGCCTGTGGTCTTATTTGCATGCCCATTACCGCCGAGCGCGCTAGACAGCTGCGGCTGCCGCTCATGGTTCGTGACAATCGGTCCCAGCACGAAACCAACTTTACTGTGTCTATCGATGCCAGCGAAGCAATAGGCCCTGGTATCAGTGCAGCACAAAGGTCGCATACCATTTTACAAGCCGTTAAAGCCGACGTTAAACCCGAGGATATTCGCCAGCCCGGACACATTTTTCCTTTGGTTGCGAAACCTGGCGGTGTACTGCGTCGCGCTGGCCATACCGAAGCAGGTGTTGATTTAGCGCGTATGGCAGGTTTAGAGCCTGCCGCTGTAATTGTGGAAATTATGAATCAAGATGGCACGATGGCGCGCCGACCCGAGCTGGAGGTATTCGCCGAGCAACATGGCTTACGCATGGGCACCATTGCCGACCTCATTGAATATCGCTCATTACACGAGCATTCGATAGAAGCCCGCGACAGTAAAGTGGTCAGTACTGAATGGGGTGACTTTACCCTTCACACTTATGTCGACCTTATCGACGACACGGTACATTTCGCACTGCAACTTGGCGAAATCGCCGGCGATGCGCCGGTGCCCGTGCGAGTCCAGCCGATCAACACCTTACGCGATGTACTGGGTACTCGTCTCGACGGCAAATCAACCGGCTGGTCTTATCGTTCCGCGATGGTGCACATTGCCAAAGTCGGTCGTGGTGTCATTGTCGTTGTCGGACAAAGTAGTACATCGGAAGATGTGCTTTCTGAAGTCGACCGCTTTTTCGCACTCGATGATGCTAGAACAGCGCCGCCACAAAACTATCGTTTGATCGGCACAGGCGCTCAGATTTTGCGTCATCTCAATGTCCGGCGTATGCAGCTGTTATCTACACCGATTCACTTCAACGCACTGTCTGGCTTTAACTTAGAGATTACTGAGTTTATTGGCTAGGCTTGCAAGTCGGGCTGCAAAAGCGGCTCGGCTAACCGCTTTGCTTGTATCAACGCCAGCACTATTCTTTACTGATGATAGTGGATTAAATCCGCTAGTGGCGCTCGCTCAGTGACCGCCGCATTGACCGGTGCCTGCCAATCCGGATAACCAAAAGACAAACCAAACATCAGTTTTTGATCCGCCGGTAGTTTGAGTGCCGGCCGCACAACATTGGCCATGAAACCCAATGCCGTTTGCGGGCAAGACCCTAAACCGTGTGCGGTGAGGCCTAACATCACTGTCTGGGTGAACATACCTAAATCGCAGGCTTCACGCAGACCAAAGGCCGCAGGCAATGTGAAAAAGGCGACTGCCGGGGCGTCAAAAAAACTGAAGTTACGCAAAAACCACTGCTGTCGTGCTTCCCGTTGTTCACGCTGAATTCCGAGCGCATCGTACAGTGCCTGTGCCGCACCATACTGGCGTGTTTTAAATTCACCCTCATATTTACCGTCATAAGGATAGTCGGGCGCCACATCTCCCGCCATGAAACGACGAGGCAGCTCCTCACGCAGCTGTTCCAACAAATCACCGGTAACGACATGCGCAAACCAGGGCTGAGTATTACAGTTACTGGGCGCCTGCAGCGCTGCTCCAAAAACGCTATCCATCACCGCACGGGGAATAGCCTCGGGTAAAAACGCGCGGATCGAGCGTCGCTCTTGCGCAATTTGGTTAAAAATGGCGGCATTATCAGCCATAGTGTCTATGCCTCTCTCTAAGTGATTTGTTTTGGATTAAGTGAGTGACAGCAAAGCACAACTCAGAAGATGATCGTCGTAATATGGCGCACTTGCTTCGGTGACCAGTGGCAAGTCTAGTACACGTACACCTAGCGATGCTAACAAGGGGTAATCTATATCAAAGGGATAGCGACCGTGAGCCGTATCCACCAAGAGATAATTCAATACCGACGAAAGTGGGTGTCTTTGCTCGCCCTCATCCTGTAAATACTGACACAACGTTTGAATCAGTCGCGAGAAATCCATGCCTATTTGCTCGGGGTCGCTACCTAAATTGGGTATGAACACCTTGGGACACGGGTTCTCTGAAATAGCGGTACTCACGCCCGAGGACAATAAATTAGCGATGACACTGCTGTAAAAACTGCCGGGGGGATAACAAATTAAATCCGCAGATTGGATCAACGCGCAACTTTTGCTACTGACTGGAAAGGCGCCTGGCTCAAAATGACTGACTGTTTTCGATAGGAAGGCCCGCCTTATCGGCGCAGTTAACGGTGACGACTCTTTTCCCGTGAGCAAATGCTGTCCAATCAACACACGACCATCATCGAGCTCAGCCCCTAAATGACCGTGGTCATCCACCACTGCCTGTATCGTACCCTGCACATCAAGCAGTGATGAACAGACTGACAATGCTGCATCAAGACTTTCACTATGCTTTAAAAAGCTGCCCGCTAAAATCAAGTTGCCGACCGATGCGCCCTCTAAGTCGAAAGACGCCGGTAATTTTTGCAACAGCGTGTCAAGCTGTGTGCCAATAACCGAACGCATATCGGGCGTCAAGGCAGATACAAGCGGATGATTTCCCGCCGCAATATCCAACACTGTAGCAAATAGGTTATGCGCCTCATTTGTGCGCGCCAAACGCAAGCCAAACAGGGCGCAAGCGCCTGCATAGCCAGCAGATGACTCATTCGCCAATGCGAGCAAGCGATTGCGTAAATCTCCTACGGCAGGCATAGCAAAAGCATCGCGCAAAGCCGCAGAACTACCCCCTGAATCAAACGTGGTCAGCAGATGGATTGTATTGTGACTATAGGCTTTGAGCTGTCTAGACAAACCACTAATCGCACTGCCACCACTAAAAAAAAGCAGCCTAGGCCCACACTCAGGGGCCGCTAAGTAGCGCGAAATTTGACTATCTCTGAGCGAATCCGTCAATAAAGTCATGCCGGCCTATGGTCAGCACAATATCGTACTAACGGTAAGTGATTGAGCACTAACGCCTCAAATTTTAAACGTATCTGTTATTAACCAATCGCTAGTGAACATGCGGAGAGCGCCGATCAGGTAATTCACGAGCGTCGCGCAATTCCCAAGCATCGCGCACCAATGTTTTCGAACGCGCAGCAGTCTTTTGCGATGACACACTACTTGAACAACTCTCACCATTAAGCCAATTCAATGCGGTTTCCAATGACTTCTCTTGTGTATCACCAAACGGCCTGGTCACGTCATCGGCGGCGGCGCAAAAATTGAAACGACCCGTATCGACGAGGCCGGTGTAGTATTCACCCATTTCTTCGCCGTTGAGTATTTCAAAAGACACGACACGAAGCCGAGTATCACAGTCAGGCATATCAAACGCATATTGCCCTACCGCTTTCCCTGTAGTGTCCTCCCCGACCAAAATAACTTCGACATGCGGTGTCAAGCTATTAATGAGTAGTTCGCTCGCAGAAGCGGTTGACCCGGTTGTGATAAATGCGATTCGTAATGGGCGAACCGATTGCGGTTCCATTACAAAAGACTCGCTGAAGTTTTCGTCGCTATGCTCTTCATTATGGCTGAGCAGGTATGACACCTGCCCTGAGGCAATATCGCCACCCAATAAGTTGAGGAACTGTTCGGCGACAGACAGCAAACCACCACTGTTGTATCTCAGGTCAATGACGTAGTCGCTAATGCCCGCGTCATAAAACTCCTGAAAAACCGCATCCAACGGGTCGGCTGCATTAAGCGTAAAGCTACGAAAATGTACATAGCCCACCGACGTTAATCCGGCGCGTTCAATCAACCGTGGCGCACGCGCCACTGCCGGAACATCAACTTCCGCTTTAGCCAGCGTCACATCTCGAGTCTGACCATTATCTAAGATGCGAAAGGTTCGCTCGATGCCCTCCTCGTTAGGACCAAATATCTCTTCATTACTGGCATTGCGCGCACCCAATTCCGCAATAGTTTCAAAGCCATTGTCAGTCTCTATGGCAAGTACTTGATTACCCCGCCCAAGGGTGCCTAAATCAGCGGGGCTGTCTTCGAAAACATCTACCAGTAAATACTCATTAGCATCGGTAAACGTAGAGCGAAAGCCAAATCCAAAGTACGCGCCCGATGTAAAACTCGTCTCATCAGCCGACCTAGTCGTCACATACGAAAAACCTTGATCTCGCTGATCAACCGATAAGGGTGCTGTCAAAGCATCAAGAAACGCCGAAGGGGTGTCGTAATCTGCGGGATCAACATCGGCCAGTTCGTCATTCCACAAATACCAACTACTGGTAACGTCAGCTACAAACTGCTTCTGCTCAACAACACCACAGCTATCGCCCGTCGGTGGGGTAGGTGCCGGGGTAGGTGCACTGGTGCCGCCGCCACCGCCACCGCCACCGCACGCGGCTAAGGCTGCAAAGCTCAACAAAGCAACTAGTTGATTTATGTTCATTTTTATTCCTTACCGCATTTCGTCATGCAAATTTTTGTGAGTTTTATTGTTGCGGGCAATACAGTATGCTTTTCTGTGAATCCCAGTGAATATGAAGGTTATGTCGGACAAGCGAGGTAAGCAACCCGAAATTCCGTTTGGCTATGAATCGCTTCTGACTGACGCACAACGTCGTGCCATCGACTCAACCAGAGCACTTGGCTGGACGCTCACATTTATACGGCGTCCTTTTTTCCTAGCGCCCACTGTCGTAATGTACGATGACGGCACAGGGGAATGCTGGCAAGTACGCGATGATGGCCAACTAGTGCCGTTTAATGATCTGCGCGGTCATCAGTAATACGCGCACTAAAATAAGTCCTCAAACACCCCGCGCATGTACCTCGAGTCAAAACA
>CAWUXF010000084.1:0-54000 GCA_963926325.1 uncultured Luminiphilus sp.
CGACAGGTACCGAGTATTTGGATTTGATTTCGCCGCAATATATTGCCGACTTAGTCTCATGGGGTGCGATCGGTGCGCGCACCACTGAAAGCCAAACCCACCGTGAGTTAGCCTCTGGTCTGTCATGCCCTGTGGGATTTAAAAATGCCACTGACGGCGACGTACAAGTTGCGGTTGATGCGATTGGCGCCGCGCAGTGCGCACACCACTTTCTGTCGGTCACTAAGCAGGGTCAATCCGCTATTTTTGAAACTACCGGCAATCGAGACTGCCACATTATTTTACGCGGCGGGCATAAGCCGAACTACGATATGTTTTCAGTCGATGATGCGTCACAGCTACTTCAAAAGGCTAATTTACCGGGCCATTTGATGATTGATGCGAGTCATGCCAACAGCCGTAAGTTACCGTCACTGCAAGTTGAAGTGGCGCGAGATATTGCGACACAGGTGCGTCGTGGCAATCGAGCCATTATTGGCGTAATGCTCGAGAGCTTCCTGGTTGAGGGTCGGCAAAATGTTGTACCTGACCAGCCGCTGACTTATGGGCAAAGTATTACCGACGCCTGTATGGCTTGGGATACAACCGAGCTTGTTTTGTCAGAACTGGCAGAGGCGGTTGCCGCCCGTAGACTAAGCTAAGCACTTTTTTAGCCGCGGACACGTCTACATCGCCCGGTCAGGCATCGGTCGTTTCTGGGGTCTGTTCTCGTCTGCGTCGGAGTACTATCGGCACGCTGTTTGACTGCTAGTAAACCTTAAATTGCGTTTTGCTTCATTGGCGATTTGAACATAGCGTAGACAAGGCGATGCTCTATGCTTTGAATGTTGACGCCATAAGGTATTTGCGGACCCTGTGATTACGGACGCCAGCTAATACCCGTGGTGACGGTGTAGTCGAAACTTCGATCGATGCTATTTGCGTCATCTTCGGCACCTGAGTCTACTTCAGTCCAGAGTTGTACCGTCCAGTATAAGTCGTCAAACAGTTCCCAATCGAGGTTGAGCTGAATGTTGCCTCGGTTGCGGCCTATATCTGACAGGGAGGGATAGAGGTTGGCCTCTAATAGGATATCCATATCGAGATTGCTAAAACGATAGAGGTGCCAGCGTCCGGTCATAAAAGCTTCGACTTCTTGGTTGCTGCTAACCGAGTCAGTCTCGCCCATTTCTGAGGGTCGTTTTTCATTGACGACCTGCGCGCCTAACGCGCCGCTCAGTTGAGATCCAGCCCGATCTATAAAGTATCGACCGAGTCCGGCCCCAATCGTAACGCGACCTTCGTTGCCCAGTGCATCGTTGGCGCTGTAGTTAGATGTCACCAACCGGTAGATCTTGGCACGATTGGTCCAGCGTTGATGCTGTAAATCGATATTTATACTGGTTTCTGTATCGGTATTTGTCACGCCTTCATCAGCGGTCTCTCGGAAATTGTTGCGCGTAATGGCCTTGATCGACGAGCGATTCCCAGCTGACTCATAGGCAGCCTCAGCAGTGAGTGAGGTCGTTCGTGTCGTTGGATCGGCATAAAATGTCGTGTCAAAGCGTAAATCTAAACGGTCCTCGATGGTATCTTCTATGGGACGAAGGTCAACAACCTCGAGTAAAGCGACCTCGCGAAGGCTGTCGATGCTCGTGAATTGCAGGTATCCATTGCGATCCTGTTTTGAAATATTACCGAATAAGCGCTCACCGGTATCTAAACGCAAATCGAAGTTGTAACGACTATCTAGTTGCGCAATTTCCTGCCAATACAGGAACATTGAATCGCCCTAGCTCGGATTTATTTCCAGCTTACCGGCGGTCATGCCGATGATCTCTCCGGTAATTCGATCGCCATTGTATAGTGTGACGACATCGGTTTTATCATGTTCAGCACTGGTTGTTGAGGCCAGCATGACAAATATTACTGCAAAAATAAGCCGATGTAGTTGGGTGATGTTAAGCGCGTTTAAGTTTTGCATGAGCATTAGACAAAGCTTGATGTAATAACGGAAGTGTCATCAGCGGCATCAACCGCCGATGTCATTTTCGGTATCATCCGAATTGGAAGAAACACAGTTTGTTGCCGTCAGCGTCGCGAACATAGGCGCCATAAAATACGTCCGGCAAACGTTGCCCCGGCTCACCGTCGCAGGTTGCACCTAAGGCTATGGCCTTATGGTACAGCGCGTCACAGGCTTCTTTACTACCGGGGTTCAAGGCAACCATGTTGCCATTACCTGGGTGGCCAGGTTCCTCGTTGTAAGGCACGCAGACTGCGAGCATTGGGTTCGCCATGTCTTTGCCAAAGAAGGCAATTCTATCCATATCAATTAGTGAAGTGGCACCGAGTTCGGCCAACAGTTCGCCATAGAATGCCTTGGCCTTGGCCATATCTGAAACACCGAGGGTGACGTATCCGATCATTTTTGCGCTCCTGTAAATTTATAAAGTGTATGCGCTGGCGTCATTTTGTGCGACCTAAACTTAGTCGTAATCGAGGAATGATGGCGTGCTAAACAAGACTGTTAACAAATGCCTGTTGGCTTTATCCTGTTGACCTTGGTTTCTTTTGACGAACTATACCGAATTATTCCCTATGGATCAGATTCGCATCGTTGTCATATTTGCTGGCTTGATCGTGGCGCTGGTGTTCGGCGGATGGACGGCGTCCGGGCTGCTTTTCAGTACGGTGGGAATCTGTGACTTACCGCGCCTGATAGACACCTCGGAGGTTTTTTCAAGGCTTTAAATGAGGGGCTAGCCACTTTAATTGTATTGATGCTGGTGTTTAGTTCAGCATTCAAAAAACGTAGTCGGGCTCGCTCAGTAATGGTATTTTTTAATGCGTCTAGCGAGACCGAGAATGTATTGAAACGACATGATGAAACGACATGATGAAACGACATGATGAAACGACATGATGAAACGACCGTTAGAAATATTTAGCCCAGAAGAGCGAGCGGCGCTTTTGCGGCATAGCGACCTCCATGCGTGGGCACTTGTTATAGGAACTTGGGCTATAAGCTTGATGTTGTTGGGCGTGGCGGGTTTGTACCCCGGTGTGCTAACTACATTATTAGTTTTATTGCTGTTGCCCGGCCGACAATTAAGCCTTGCGGTGCTGATGCACGAGGCGGGCCACGGCAGTTTGTTTGAGCGGACATCGACTAACCGCTGGGTCGGTCAATGGCTGTGTGCATTGCCGACATTCGCAGATCTTGATAGCTATGCCCGCGGGCATCTCGAGCATCACCGACAGGCGGGTACCGATAAGGATCCAGATTTAGTTAACTATGCTATTTACCCCATCAGTCGAGCGAGTTTGCGAAGAAAAATTACTCGTGACCTGACGGGACAAACCGGTATTAAATTATTGGCCGCGGTATTCGGCGGTGGCACCGGTATTGTCGGCACAGGGCGGCGACAAGATCAGCGTTTATTATTGAAGCAAGTGTCCGTCCAGTTGACGTTGTTTACTGTGCTCTCGCTGTTGGGTATTGGCTGGACTTACTGGCTGTGGTTAGCCACCTTTCTCACCACGTTCATGCTAGTTATCCGCCTGCGTCAAATTGCTGAGCATGCAGCGGTTCCCAATTTATTCGATCTAGATCCTCGCCAGAATACGCGAACCGTGGTCGCACCTTGGTGGCAGCATTTCTTACTGGCGCCAAGTAACGTCAATTATCATATGGAGCATCACTATATGCCGGGTGTACCCTGTTATCGATTGAAAGATTTACGCACGCTACTCAAAGTGCGTGGCTGCCTTGATCACGTCACCGAATATACGAGTTATGGTCAAGTGCTACGCACAGCGGTGACTTCCTAATGGCATGGTCACCCGACGCTTGGGTTGAGCAAAATTTTGGTCCGCTTGCGGAGGCTTTTTCCAATATTGTCTTTTACGCTGTGCCGCTGTTCGGCAGCCAAGTCCCGCTGATCGTTCTGTGGCTGGCTATCGCAGCTGTCTTTTTTACATTTTATCTTGGATTTATAAACGTTCGGGCGATCGGATTGGCGGTGCGCCATATCCGCGGTGACTATAACGATGTGAATGCCCGCGGTGAGATCAGTCATTTTAAAGCGGTAGCAACGGCGATTTCAGGCACCGTCGGAGTCGGCAACATTGGTGGTGTTGCTGTGGCAATCTCCCTCGGTGGTCCGGGTGCAGCATTTTGGTTATTTGTCGCGGGTCTTTTGGCGATGTCGACCAAGTTAGTCGAATGTACATTGGGTGTTAAGTACCGTCGGTACAATCCTGACGGTTCGGTTTCAGGTGGCCCTATGTACTACCTCGAAGCCTGGTTTAGTCAGCGCGGTTGGCATCGAGCAGGGCGCGCGATGGGGTGCTTTTATGCATTGGCTTTGGTTGTTGGCTGCTTGGGTATTGGCAACATGTTCCAGGCCAATCAGGCCTATGCTCAAATGCTGGTCATCACGGGCGGTGAGACGGGCTTTTTAGCCGACCGAGGCTGGTTATTTGGTTTAATACTTGCCGGTGTTGTGGCTGCAGTCATCATCGGCGGTATCAAATCTATCGCCCGTGTCGCCGGTATTTTGGTGCCCGTTATGGCGGGGCTTTATGTGGTGAGCGCACTCATTGTGATAGGCCTTAGCATTGATTATTTACCGGGCGCTATCAGCCTGGCAGTATCCTCTGCATTCAGTCAGGAAGCTGCCGCAGGTGGCTTACTCGGGGCGGCTATTATTGGTTTTCAGCGCGCCTTATTTTCTAATGAGGCCGGACTCGGGTCTGCCTCGATTGCCCACGCGGCAGTGCGCACTGAACGCCCTGCCTCCGAAGGTATTGTGGCTTTACTAGAGCCTTTTATAGACACCGTAGTAATCTGTACATTGAGTTCACTGGTGATTCTCACCACCGCCATACCGCAAGGATTGGCAGGTGACGGACTGGCGGGTATTGAACTGACCTCTGCAGCCTTTGCTTATCACTTTAGCTGGGCGCCTTATGTGATTGCCGTTGCAGCGTTGTTATTCGCGTTTTCCACTGCACTGGCATGGTCCTACTATGGTCTCAAGGGCTGGACGTATTTAGTAGGAGAAGGGCGTTTGCGAACCCTAGCGTTCCAGTTAGTGTTCTGCCTTTTTATCGCGATTGGCTGCATGCTGCAGCTTGGTGCGGTACTCGACTTTTCCGACGCAATGGTTTTCCTTATCGCGGTGCCTAACATTATTGCGTTGTATCTCTTCGCGCCCGAGGTTAAGCGCGAGGTGCAGAGCTATTATGCAGAGCTGCGACGGTTGGGGTGATTCGCTCAACCTAGTCGCGATGGCGCCCAGGCCGTTTTTTCAGTAGGGCATATCACCCTCGCTGACAACACGGTGCAGGCGTCTTGTCGCGGGGAAGAAATCATTGATCGGCTTATGCTGGGTGCTGCGGTTATCCCAAATGGCGATGCTATCGGGCTGCCAAGCAAAGCGACAGGTGAGCTCGGTGGTGGCGGCATGGGCATAAAGAAAACTTAAGACACGCTCTGACTCCAAACGCGGTAAACCCTCGATGTGGGTGGTAAACAACGAATTAACGAACAACACTTTCTTGCGGGTTTCTGGGTGTAGGTGAATGACCGGATGCCGGACAGGTGGATTTGCAGCGACCGCATCGGCCAGGCGCTCTCGACCACCGGGCTCCGCAAGACTCTCTTTAAAACCTGCGCTGAAATCATGTACCGCGTAAAGGCCTTCTAAGTAGCGTTGCATGCCCGGCGACAGCGTATCGTAAGCTGAAGTCATGCTAGCCCACAGTGTGTCACCGCCAACGTCGGGGATGGTAATGCCGCGCAGCACTGTCACCGAAGGTGGATGCAGGCGAAAGGTCATGTCCGAGTGCCACATCTCGATTTTAGAGGGCTTTTCGCGGGTGCTTTCTAAGATCATTACTTCGGGTAAGCCATCGACCGTGCCGTAGGCGGGGTGGGTCTGTAGAGGGCCAAAAATACTGGCCAGATCTCTTTGCTGCTCGGGTTTGATCGCTTGATCACGAAAAAAAATCACTTCATGTTCGTTCAGTAACTGACGAATACCCGACTTTAAATCGTCGTCAAGGTGCTTCGTGAGATCGACACCGTGAATCTCAGCGCCCAACGCCCCTGCAATACGTTTTACGTACATGTCTCATTCCTTCTCATTTTACTTCTTCAGCGACTGGTGCTGAATTTTGACCTTAATGGGTGAACCCTCGCAAGCGATCTCTTGCCAATATAACGCTGAATTCAACGCAGGGAATCGGCCAATGGCATTATATTTTTTACAAAGGGGCCTGACCTGGCCTAAACGCCTATTTGGATCTTGGCACCGACCCGCTGCGACACTGGCGGCGCTGGTGATCAGTACCGGGTCGAGCAGTCAGCTTTCTGCGAGGGAAGGGCTGCCGCTTACCATTGACAACCTAATGATTGATACCCGTCATCTTGATGCGGAACTTTCCTTTAGCCAACTTAATTTTGCCGGTTTATCAGGCCATAGCTTGATGAGGCGGAGCCAATGGGGCGCGCGCCCCGACCTTAACCTCACTGCGAGCTATGGTTCTAGCCGGTGGCAGGACCTCCCTAGTGCTGAAATACGTCACAGTGGCATTGATGTCAGCTGGCAACTGGCCCGAGAGGGTCGTTTGCCGGCGGTATTACTATCGGCAGGTGCGACCCATATTAACGGCGCTGTTAAGCAGTGGAAGATGGGGCTTGGTGCCACGGTGTGGCGTTCTATCGATCCAGTGGTCTTATCATTAACATTAGCAGGCTTTGAGCATATTGGTGATCAGACGCAAGCGTCTCCGCGGGGCTGGGAGATAGCACCTCGGATTAACTTTGCGGTTAATCCCGAGATCACCTTGGTGTCCGGGTGGCGATACCGCAGCGGTAACCAAAGTCGTCAGAGTGCAAGTTGGGGTCTGGCCTGGGCTTTAGCGCCCGATTTACAGTTATTTGTCGAGCATGAGCTGGGCAGCGGTGTATGGGGCGATAGTCGATTTGATCTCAAATTTCGATATCGACTTCGCTAGCGGGCACTGGGAACTATTTAGGCACGGTGTTTTACACCGGCAATTGTGGGCAGTAGCCCATCAACCAATCTCACTCAGGACGATTGAGAGATAATGACAGGAGTCAATAATGAAGAAATGGATGTGTACAACAATAACGGGTGCAATACTGACCGCGATGATCAGTGCAAGTGTTAATGCCACTGATCAATGGTCGAGCTCGCGGTTAGAGCCACAGGCACTTGCCTCAATTTTTGACATCGATACTTTCGATAGTCGTGGGGTGACGGTGCTGGATGAGACGGCGCTCAATGATACACGCGGTACATTTGCACCTATGCTCGGTTTGGTGATGGGCATCGCTGCGCTAGATGCCACATTAGCGGGTTTTTACTGGGGCGTTTATGTGCCGTATTACGCAAAAATGGGTCCTAGCTTTAACCCCGCGATACCTTAAATAGCACATGCAATGCTGGGAGTTGCTAACATGAATGCCGTTGATGAATTACAAAAAAGATTTGCCGCTGAGAGACAGCGGCAAATCATCTCACGACTTTGGACGCACAATTTCGTCATCGCTATGTCGGTTTGGGCGGTGCTGGTGGTGCTTGCCACATGTATTTTAGGGGCGGTGGCTTACGTCTGGAGCTTTATTATATTTTTCTTTGGGGTTTCGTGCATTTCCTGGTGGGCCTATTGGCGAGCTAAACGACAGGTAAACAGTGCCTCGCGCTAGTCTGCGGGGCCTGATTATCGCGGTTACGAGTGCTGCTAGCTTGAGTGTGGCAACCTCGGACGCCGCCTTAGAAATCAAGGGGAGTCCCACCGAGCGCTTCATGTCTTGGATTGAACGGCGCGATCAAGACGTCGTAAAACAACAGTGGGATTACAGTTGTGGTATTGCCGCGCTAGCAACGTTACTTCATTTACAAGCGATAGCGAGCCCGAGTGAACGGCAGCTGATTGAGCGATTTGCAGCGTTGTCGGGTCAGGCAAACAGCAAGGCTGTCACCGAGCGCTTGCAATCGGGTTACAGTTTGGCTGACTTGTCAGTATTAGCAGCCTTTTATGGGGTAAGGCCGGTCGCTTTGCGGCTGACATCGTCGCAATTGCGCAGTCTCAAAGTACCCGTTATTGCGCGCTTGCATTGGAACATCGGAGCGCATTTTACGGTGCTGGTTAAGGCCGCCGATGAAGGCCAATCGCACTTTGTTTTGGCGGATCCCCGCTGGGGGAATAGGCGCATGCGAGCAGATCAGTTTCTCGATTTATGGGTCGATCCGATCAGTGTGCCGACGCGCGCGCAAGGGTCCTCGAGAAACGCGTTGACGGATGTGGAGGCGGGCATGGGTGATCATGAAGAGGGCGTCGCTAAAGCGGCAACTGGGCTGATATTTGCCTTGGTTCCGGTCGAGGCAGAAAAAACCTAGCCGGTGACAAAGATGAGTGTCGTTGGGGTGTGGCCAGCTAGCGGTGAAAAGGGCGCACCCCTGACGGACATCGTTTTGTGGACGATGGCCGTCAGGGAACTGCTGTTAGTTCAAATCTCGCCAGGCGAGGTTCATTAGCTCAAGCTGAGTCCGATGAGTGTCGGCAGTATGTTGATTGGTGATCACCGCAGTACTGGCATGCTCGGGGAGCAAGTAGGTCTGCGCCACACGCTTGAGATCTTCGAGCTGAGTACCGATGACGCGCTGCCTAAACTGCCGACGCTGAGCAATATTGCGATCGAATAACTGCTCGTGGAAGTGGTGCTTGGCTTCTCCAGCAGGAGACGCAGGCTTGTCGAGACTGCCAACAATACCCAAGATAGCCTCTTCGAGCGCTAGCTGTTCATGTTGTGTGTCGAGTAGCCAGCGAATAGACGCATCAAAATCTTCTAGGGTTTCAACAAGTCGTGGATCTCGATAGGAGTAGAAGCGAAACGCGGCGATATTACCATCGTGGCTTGCACCGCCCCCATAGGCACCGCCTTGCTCTCGAATAACGCGATGCAGATATCCGTTGCGTAAAAAAGCGGCTAGTACGGTTAGCGGTGCGGCATCCGCGTGACCTGCGGCGACGGTAGGGTAAGCACGAGCGCAGAAGTTAACTTGGGTGTTGGTCACCCAGCATTCTCGACGCGCTTCTCGAATAGCGTGCGGTTGCCAGTCAGATTGTGAATGGCCGTTCGCCAATGGCGCCAAAAATTGCTTAGCGAAGGCTTCGGCATCGGCGACGGCGTCTTCATCGGCAATAGTCACCAGTGTTAAATTAGGGTTGCTAAGCAACGCCTGATAAGTGTCAGCCAAACTTGCGCCAAAGGCTTGTAACTCGGTGTCCGTATCTAATGAATCATCCAGTAATCGGAGGCGTCTAATGCCTTCAAGTCCTGACTGCTCGTGACTGCGAAGCGCAAGTGGACTCATACCGGCTGTCGCGGCATTCATCGCTAGGCTATGGCCATTGCCTGTGATCGACTGGTCTCGTCGCGAGCGAATTTGACTGACCAGCTCGCGCAGACGCG
This sequence comes from uncultured Luminiphilus sp., assembly GCA_963926325.1. Classification (GTDB taxonomy): domain Bacteria; phylum Pseudomonadota; class Gammaproteobacteria; order Pseudomonadales; family Halieaceae; genus Luminiphilus. Next base: position 9,491 of record CAWUXF010000084.1, read on the forward strand.
GTAGTTCGTCAAAACGCCCCTGAGTCAGCGTATCGTGCATCAATTGCACCTGCGCCTCACTACGATTAGCCAATGCTTTCGATGACAATACAAAATATGCCTGACAGTCTTGTTCATCATCAATAGCGCTACGGCTCAGTACACCCGCACTGATTGAGCCCACGGTAGCCGAATGCCGATCTTGCACGGCGAGGTAATCTTGATCCCCAAGGCCCAGTTCTGGCATTAAGCCGGTCAGCATGGGCAGACGCTCCAACTGTTGCGCATTAAGCGCTGGGAGTCGGGCGACAAGTTGTTGATAGACCAGTCCATTAGTGCCTGTTGTGTAACGGTGCAAAGTACAATGGTCAAGTACGGTCGTTGTTGACACCGGTTCTTTGATGTCGGCTGGAATATCAGTGAGCTCTACCCGCGGCAAAATTGTCGGATCATCGACTTGCGCCTGGCGTGCTTCCAATGCTTTCGTGAGGTCAATAATTTCAGCTTTTTGGGTCTGATCTAATGTTGATTTTAGCTGCGCTAAACGGGCTTTCTCTTCAGTTAAGCGGCATTCAGAAAGCGTTGTGTCAGGGCTTACAGTGACGGTCACTCGATGTGGATTATCGATCAGCAAACGTCGGATCAGGTTGGGTATATATTCAGCGTTTGTGACACGCGAACGTATCGTGGCGAGCACAGGATCTAAATCAAGCGTCGCAACAGCATCACCGTAATGGGTGGCAGCACTGAGTGTCCGCAGCATCAGGTTGAGTCCATACGGCATACCATCGCCACTAATTTCCCGTTGATGCAGTTCTATCTGATGTAAAATAGCATTGAGGCGGTCTTCGCTAATGCCTGTCTTGGCCACCGATTCAATAACCGCTAATACCTGAGCTTCAAAGGCCTCACTCTGCGCCGCCTCACTGCCTTCGATGCCACAGCAAAAAACCATTTCACGCATGGACTCTTCAACGCCGCATAAGGGCGATGGCGAGGAGCCTAGGTCAGTGGTCTCTAAATATTTCATCAGCGGCGAGGCGCTATTTTCCATGAGCACAGCGGATAACAGCTGGGCCTCTAGCATGGCGGTTAAATCAGCGCTTTCACCTAGCTTCCAACCCATGATGAGATGGGTTTTCCCCGCGGTATCATCGCCGGCGTCTATCGCATAGCTATGTGTCGCGCGTTTGGGTTCGCTGAAGGGCAGCTCTAGCGCGACTTCAATGCGATGGTCGCTGCGTTCGAAGCGCGACAATACAAATTGCTCAAATTTCTGTTGGTGCACAGCTGCTGGAATGTCGCCAAAGGTGAGAAATATGGCGTTGCTCGGATGATAATGCGATTGATAAAAGTCGCGCAGTTGCTGATAGCTAAGGTCGGGTATGGCCTCAGGATCGCCGCCACTATTGAAGTGGTAGGTGTTAGTGGGGAAGAGTTCAAAACACAATCTATCCCACAGTACCGATGAGACCGATGACATTGCACCCTTCATCTCATTGAACACAACGCCTTTGTAAACCAAATCAGAATCGGAAGCGTTGGCTTCTGAAAACTCGACACGATGCCCTTCTTGAGCAAAATCTAACGGGTCAAGTCGAGAGAAAAACACTGCGTCGAGATAGACGTCTAGCAGGTTATCGAAATCTTTACGATTTTGCGTGGCGAATGGATAGGCGGTCCAATCTGAACTGGTAAAGGCGTTCATGAAGGTGTTGAGCGAGCGGCGTAACATCATGAAAAACGGGTCGCGCACCGGGAATCGTTCGCTGCCACAGAGCACGGTGTGTTCGAGAATATGTGCAACGCCTGTGGAGTCATGGGGCACTGTACGCAGCGCCACCATAAACACATTTTCAGTGGAGTCACTGGCAAGGTGTAAGTGCACGGCACCCGTAACGGGATGCTGATATTCCTCGACAGTGAGTTTGAGCGACTTGTTGTCGACACTACGTTTGAGTTCGAACGTATTGAGACCGAGGTTTTCACTACTTGCATTGGTGCTAATTTGCGCTGTCATGCGTGCTCCTATTGCTTGAGTGGTGATTGTAACGACTTGCGGGCGTTAATGCCGTGCTTCAAGCGTAATCTTATAAATCCATGGCCAACGTTTACCCGTTACCCAGATATCACCATTACGGGGATCCTGCGCAATGCCGTTTAAAACATCGGTATCTGGCTGACGGTCCTCGGCGGGCAATAGTCCGGTTAGATCAATGATGCCGGTGATATTGCCGGTGTTTGGATCGATTTTAACAATTTGATTGCGGCGCCAAACATTGGCCCAGATTTCGCCGTTAATCCACTCCAGCTCGTTGAGATGGTGAATGGGCTTTCCGGCTAGACGAACGTCGATAGAATCGATTCGGCCGCCGGAACTGGCGGAAAAGTAGAATAACCGATCAGTACCGTCGCTGTACCAAATTCGGTCACCATGATGCGTCATACCCCAGCCTTCCGTAGCAATTTCGCTCACGCCAATTTGTGTCAGGGTCTGCGCATCATAAACGAGTAGTTCGCGCGCCCGCCAAGTGAGTTGGAAAACACGTTCGCCAACGAGCGTTATCCCTTCCGCAAAATATTTTTCTGGCACATTAACCGATTGGCTCAGGCGCATGCTGTCGAATTCGTAACGATTGAGTGTCGATTCGCCATATTGACCGCTGCTGAGCCATAGCGTGTTGCCTTGAATTTCCAGCCCTTGGGTATAGTGGGCGCGACTCAGTGGTTTTTTTGCCTGCACGATGGCCTGGTAGACGGGAACTGAAGCCAGCTGTGGTGTCGCTTTAATGACTTGGGCGGGGCTTTTGGTCGTCATCAAAGCCAAGCTCAAAATGGCTAGAAAGCGCAGCATCAGCGTTTTCCTCGGATAATGTCACGGATTAAAAAGCGCGCCGGTGATAGCGCCTGTTGCAGGTACCTTGGTAATGGCGTCGGCTCTGCACAGATCTCACTGGCAATCAATTCTGCGGCGAGGGGCGCGGCCGTTAAGCCTCTAGAGCCGAAGCCGGTGCTTAGGTATAGATTAGGTAATAAGGGTGCGGGAATGTCGAGTATTTTTTTGCGACGTTTACCCAGCTCTCGATAAGCTGCAACAAAATTTTTGTAGTCGGGAACAGCGCCAATTAGGGGTAAATAATCGCTACTTGTGCAGCGTATGGCTACGTGCCCGTTAAGTGATTCGCTATCGGCTAATGGCCCCAGTTTGGGTAGTGCGCGCCGGAGCGCCGCGACGTTAAATGCGTGGTCTTCCAGACGTTCGTCTAATGCGGTGTCATTGGGCTTGTAGGTTGCCCCAATACAATGAACACCCAACCTTGCAGGGGCGATATAACCTTCATGGCACAGCGCAGTCCGCATGTGGCTGAGGGGTTCCTGCATGCTGATGTGCGTGGTTTGTCCGCGAATTCCTTGTAGCGGCAGCCAGTCGAGCCCCTGACTATCTAAACTGTTGAGTGCAGTCGCGACAACTGCGATGGGGGCGGCACCGATGACCTGATCGTGACGGTCTAGGACGAACCATTCTCCTGTCTCTGGATCGTGAGGGTCGGTCGGTGTCCGTTGTATCTGTTCTTGGGTGGCGCTGTCGCCTAAATTCGACGGTGGGGCCCGCAAAAGCGCAAGCGCACCAACGCCACTTGTTACGCGGATTGCAGGATGATCGAGCAGTGCGCGGCACACTGCAGGTGGATTGAGCCAGTAGGCGTCGGGATAATAAATCCCTGGGCTATGCACTTCGAGTCCTAGGCACTCGCTCGCTGCTGCTGCGTCCAGTACCTGCGCGAGCTGATTGTCACCTTCAAGTGCAGTGGTTAAGTACGCGAGTGTCTGTTTGTCCTCGCTTAACTGTAGATAGCCGGTTTGGGCGCCATCGATACCGGTAGTTAACTGTCCACTGGCAAACAGCTGGCGATAGCGGTGTATCGCTTGTTGATAGCTGAGTACGGCAAAGTCTGCAAGTGTGCCGGTCTTACGTGACAGTCGTGTATAAGTGATGCCCTGTAAATTACTCGATCCTCCCGAGGCGATCTCTGATTGCTCGACCACGTGCACATTGAAACCACGCTCGGCTAGGCTGCGCGCTACATGTGCACCGGCGAGCCCCGCGCCGACCACCAATGCATCTCGCGCTGATGTAGCTGTGGGTACTAGATCCCAGGGTGTGGCGACGGCCTGAGTGGTAGCGGTCTGCCTTAAATATCCGCTAATCGCCGCGGGCTTGAGGTCAAAGCCGGGTCGTTGACTCACCTCAAATCCTGCACTGTCCAAACCGTGACACACATCATCGGCAGCACTAAAGCATGCGAGTGTGGCGTTTGAACGACTGAGCAGGGCGGCTGAATGGTAAATGGCAGCGCACCAATTTTCAGGTTTTATGGACGCTATAAAACAATCAAAAAACCAGGCGTCGACCCAGTGACGCCGACGACTGGCAAGATCGGCGAGTGCGGTCTCGGTATCCTCCCACCACAAGTCCAGCGTCAGACCCTGGTCAGGCCAGCGCAGTCGGTGACAGCCAGCGGTCGCCGCGGGCCAGTCAGTCAGCAGCGACGTTGCCAGTGGCGCTAATGCTGGCCAGTGGGCTGTCGCCTGGATAAGGTCGGCTTTGCGCATTGGATGGGCATCAATGCCGATATAGTGTAATTGAGCTTCGGGCTGCCGGTGCGCCAGCCAGGCTTGCCAGGTCAGTAAAAAATTAAGTCCATCACCAAAACCTAGGTCGGTGATACAAAAATTCTGATTATGGTTCTGCTGGAAACGTTGTTCGAGGTTGTTGCCCTCTATAAAAAGATATTGATTCTCGGCTATATCGCGGCTGGAAACCGGGGGGGAATCGTCAAAAGGTTCAGTGTTAAGCGCGTCATCATGCCGCGCCAGTTTGGGCTGAGGCATGAGAGACCAAGGTTGATTATTCCGTGAGATCAAGCTGGACGGCCGAATTAACGATAAGAATGTGCATCTTAACAGAGCGAAAGCACCCGCAGTGCTGGAGTCTAGGTACAAAGAACCAGTAAACTGTAGATATTCAGTGGGAGATCAGACATGACTAACAAAGTCGCCAGCATTGGCAACGAACAATTCGCTACGATCGCGGTCAACTTATTACACCAAGGATTGATCGAGGCGGAGCGCACAACCGCCAAGCGCGTGTTTCGTGAACTTGACGCAGGCCGGACGGTGACACTGACTAAGTTGAAAATGGAAGACGGGGGCATCGTGCGTATGGATTTAACGCTCGACGCCACGGCATTCGATGGCGATTTAAACTTTTCCATGTTCCGCGATGGTGTACTGGCATTGGTGAGCCAGTTGAGCGAGACCCTGCGCGCCGGCAAGCCACTGGCGGTCCTTCATCCAATCGACGAGGCCGGGGTGCGTGAAGATAATGCGAACCGCGTATTTGCAGCGGGCGGTATTACTGTGAACGAGGGAGTTGCGAATGTGTTGATGCTGGGGGTCTACCCTGAACCCCAGCGGCCTATTGTGACCTTGCAGCTACTCTACGTCGATGCAGCGCAGTTTCAGTCTGACTCGACAGCCGCTAGCAGCTGAATTTGTGGTGCTGGCAGTACGGTAACTGTTTCTTTAACGGTCGGCGCCATCACACTGGCTTCACCCTTAGCGACAGTTTTACCGTCTTGATTCGTCACCTTGCAGTCAATGGTTAGCCAAGGCTTAGAGGCGTGCTTGGACGCGACTTTTAAATTTACAGTGACAGTGTCACCGAGTGTTACCGGTGCGCGAAATTGAATGCTCTGACCCAGGTAGATCACGCCGGGTCCGGGCAGCTCCATCGCTAATGCCGCTGAAATAAATGCACCCGTTAACATACCGTGCGCGATACACTCGCCAAACTGTGTGCCTGCAGCGTACTCTGGATCAAGATGAACCGGGTTGCAGTCGCCTGATACGGCAGCAAAAAGCTGAACTTCTCGATCGGTGACAAGTCGGCTATAAGTTGCGGTATCGCCAATATTGATTTCCTCAAATGTGCGATTAGTGATTTGTTGCGGTACTGTCATTACTGCGACTCCTAAAAAAAAGCGATGGTGACGTTAGATCGCTGTTGACCGCGATCGACTTGAACCAACATCATACCCAAAAGTGGAGAGATGACCCCAATGACTACAGATTTTACTGCATTGTTTAACGAGAAATTATCGGCCTTGGGTATCAATACGCATATTGATACCCATCAATTTGACACGATTGTGCAACTTTTCGAGTCCGCCTTTAAAAAACACGCAGACTTGCCTGCCTGTTCTAGCTTGGGTCACGCCTTAAGTTATGCCGAGCTAGATCAACTGTCCGCTGATTTCGCCGCTTGGTTACAGCATGAGTCGGGTTTACAGCAAGGGGATCGGGTGGCAATTCAGATGCCTAACCTGATTCAATATATGGTGGTCTGTTTGGGCACTCTGCGCGCCGGCATGGTCGTGGTGAATACGAACCCACTCTATACCGAACGTGAACTCACCCATCAATTTAACGACGCTGAGGTTCAACTACTGGTCGTGCAGGCCAATGTTGCTGCGACCGTTGCAAAAGTTTTACCGAATACTCAGGTCAAACAAGTGATCGTGACTGAGCTTGCCGATTTGCATCACTTACCTAAACGACTATTGATTAATTGGGGTGCTAAATATCTCAAGAAAATAGTGCCTGAATTTAATATTCCGGGCGCGAAGACGCTGCGCAATGTATTGGCCGCGGGCCGTAAATTGCACTACCAGCCGGTGACGATGGCTCGCGATGAACTGGCTATGCTGCAGTATACGGGCGGCACAACTGGGCTTGCTAAAGGGGCGATGCTGTCACATGCCAATTTAGTCGCTAACGTATTGCAATGTGACGCTGCATTTGCAACGCATGCGATGAGTGGCGCGGGTAATATTTGCATACAGCCTCTTCCGGTTTATCACATCTACGCGTTTACCGCGTCAATGTACGGGGTATACACCGGCGCCCACACGGTATACCTACCCAATCCGCGTGATCTCAAGTCGGTGGTCGATGCGATGGAAAAATATCGACCCGCTTTGTTTTGCGGTCTGACCACGCTGTTTGTAGCGCTCAGTAATGATGCCGATTTCCGTGCGCTAGACTTCACTCAGTTAAGAGTCACTCTGTCTGGTGGCATGGCGTTAACAGAAGCGGCGGCCAATCGTTGGGAAGATGTGACGGGTTGTGCGGTTTCTGAGGGCTATGGCCTCACAGAAACCTCTCCCGTTGCTACAAGCAATCCGGGTAATGGCAATCAGTTGGGGACGATAGGTTTACCCATGCCAATGACAGAGCTTAAAGTTATTGATGACGAGGGCCGAGCGCTGGGCACCGACGAAGCGGGAGAGCTCTGTATTCGGGGGCCTCAGGTGATGCTCGGCTATTGGCGCCGGCCCGAGGCGACGGCAGAGGTGCTCTCTGAAGATGGTTGGTTTGCAACGGGCGATGTGGCGGTTATACAGCCGGATGGATACACCCGAATTGTTGACCGCAAGAAAGACATGATCGTGGTGTCCGGCTTTAATGTCTATCCTAATGAGCTGGAAGATGTGTTGAGTAAGCACCCCAGTGTGCTCGAGTGTGCTGCTGTTGGCATTCCAGATCCGACCTCGGGCGAGGTGATTAAGATGTTTGTTGTGCGCACAGACCCAACTCTCACCGAGACTCAAGTTCGGGATTTTTGCCGACAAAATCTCACCGCTTATAAAGTGCCAAAGCTGGTCGCTTTTAGAGATGACTTGCCCAAGACCAACGTCGGCAAAATTCTTCGGCGTGAGCTGCGAGACGTTTAAACGCAAGCCAGTTAATACTCTGATGCGACCACGGTCGCCTGTTGTTTACTATGATGCAGTCTGACGAGGGCGTTTTGTTACGCCCCATACCCAGTGTAATTGTCTATCCCGAGATGCTGCCGGTTGCCGAGCGTAGGGCGGAGATCGCCGCTGCAATTGCTGCCAATCAGGTGGTGGTCATTGCCGGTGAAACAGGGTCTGGTAAGACCACACAAATCCCCAAAATTTGCTTAGAGTTAGGCCGTGGGCGCCAGGCTCGAATAGGCCATACCCAGCCGCGGCGTCTCGCCGCACGGACGGTAGCCCAAAGGATTGCCGAAGAGCTCAATAGTCCGCTGGGGGGCTTGGTGGGTTATCAAATCCGCTTTAACGATTCTGTTTCTGATGCCACCGCCATTAAGTTGATGACCGATGGCATATTGCTGAGCGAGTTACAGCGTGACCGAGAGTTGCTGCAGTACGATACGCTGATTATCGATGAAGCCCATGAGCGCAGCCTCAATATCGATTTTATCCTCGGATATTTAAAGCAGCTGCTACCGCGACGCCCAGACCTGAAAGTCATTATTACCTCGGCAACGATCGATGTGGAGCGGTTTTCGGCGCATTTCGATAAGGCTCCGATTATCGAGGTTTCAGGTCGAACATACCCAGTCGACGTGCATTACCTGGGTGATGTTGAGGATCGTGATGAAGGGGTGCAACAGCAAATTGTCGGCTTGATTGATGACATCGAAGCGGGCCAGTTTGGGCCGCGAGGCGATGTTCTCGTATTTCTGCCCGGTGAACGAGAGATTCGCGAGCTCGTTAAAAATCTCAAGGGCCGGGATAGGGTACAACTGCTGCCGCTTTACGCGCGGCTGAGCAAGGCTGAGCAAGATAAAGTCTTTAATCCTAGTGGCCGCGGTATGCGCGTGATAATCGCGACCAATGTTGCTGAAACATCGCTCACCGTCCCAGGTATTCGCTATGTCATAGACCCTGGTGAGGCGCGAATCTCTCGCTACAGTCATCGAACTCGCCTACAAAGGCTGCCGATAGAAGGCATTGCACAGGCCAGCGCTAACCAACGTATGGGTCGTTGTGGGCGTATCGCCGCAGGCGTTTGTTTTAGGCTTTACAGCGAGCAAGACTTTTTAGCGCGACCGGAGTTTACTGATCCGGAGATTTTACGCACCAATTTAGCTGCAGTGATTTTAAAGATGCTCGAACTCGGCTTGGGCAAAGTGACTGACTTCCCTTTTGTCGATCGACCTGAGCCCAAAATGGTGCGTGATGGTTATCGATTGCTTGAAGAGCTTGGGGCGGTGTCGGCGCGAGGTAAATTGACGACGCTGGGCCGCAAAATGGCACATTTGCCTATCGATCCTAAATTGGCGCGAATGTTACTTTCCGCTGCGGAACGACAGTGTTTGGCCGAAGTGCTGGTAATTGTCAGCGCAATGTCGATTCAAGATCCACGCGAGCGCCCCAGCGATAAACAGGCACAGGCGGATCAGGCGCACGCTGTCTTCAAGCATACCCAGTCGGATTTTTTAGTGTGGGTTAATCTGTGGCGATATTACGAGGCACAACGTCAAAGCCAGACACAGAGTCAGTTACGTAAGCTGTGTAAAAAGGATTTTTTGTCGTTTATACGCATGCGAGAGTGGCGTGATATTCACGGCCAGTTGACGATTGCTTGTCGTCAGCTGGGCTTAAAGCCCGCGGTGGATCTGCCCGAAGAGGAGCGCTACGAGTCAGTGCATAAGGCATTGCTTGCAGGGTTACTGGGTAACGTGGCACAGCAAGATGAAGGACGCGTTTTCAATGCTACGCGGCAGCGGAAAATCCAGGTATTCCCGGGCTCGGGCCAATATCGAAAGCCGCCGAAATGGTTGGTGGCGGCAGATATTGTCGAAACTACGCAGGTATTTGCCCGCCAGTGTGCGGCGATTGAACCGGAGTGGTTGCTGCGCATTAACCCCCAGCTACTAAAGCGGCAGCACTACGAGCCGGCGTGGCAGTTGCGCACCGGCAGGGTGATGGCGATTGAGCGTGTCACGCTTTACGGATTAGTCATTAGCGATGGCAAACGTGTACATTTTGGAGAGATTGACCCAAAGACTTCTCGTCAGTTGATGATTCGAAACGGTTTGGTGCCGGGCCACTACAAGTCCCCGCCTGCGTTTTTGAAAGCGAATTTGGCGCTGATTCGTAGTGTCCAAGAGCTCGAGTCGCGGGCGCGACGGCGCGACTTGCTCGTTGATGAAGATCAGTTGTTTCAGTTTTACGACCAGCGTCTACCGAGCGAAGTGGTGAGCGGCGGTGCACTGGATCAATACTTGCGAAAAAACCCGGATAGTGACGCACGCTTGCGGCTGGCTCGAGATCAAATTCTCACTAAAGATCCGGGTGATGAAATGGCAGCCCAGTTCCCTGCAACGCTGACCTGTGTGGGAACTGAATATCGGCTCTCTTATCAATTTGAACCCGGGAAAGATAGCGATGGTGTATCTGTCACCATACCGTTGGCGCTGCTGAATCGGGCGCCACGCTACCAGTTTGATTGGCTGGTGCCCGGATTACTGCGCGATAAATGCATCGCATTGCTCAAAGGCTTACCGAAGGCGTTGCGCAAACAACTGGTACCTGTCCCGGATGTTGTTGACAGCGCCTTACAATCGCTCACGCCTGATGATGTTGATCTGTGTGCCGCGCTGTCAAAAGTGCTGAAAGTCCAATGCAATGTGCAAATTCAGCCGGCGGATTGGCAGCTGGAAAAGCTTGAGGACTTCTATCGAATGAATATTCGGTTGGTTGATGAGCGCGGTAAATTGCTGGCTCAGGGGCGAGATATGGCTGCGCTTGTCGATCAATTTAGACGCGATACCCCCAATGCGGTTAAGGCGATATCGAACGCGCTTGAGCGAGAGAATATTGGCAGCTGGGATTTTGGCGACCTGCCAGTTCAGTGGCGCTCAAAGGCTGCGGGAATGGAAGTTGTGTCCTATCCCGCCCTGGTAACCAACAGCGATAAAATTGATATTCGTCTTTTCGATTACGTGGGAGACGCTGTACTGGCGCATCGGCAAGGATTTGTCTCTCTGGCGCTTAAGCGTAGCGCGCAGACGGTAAAATACTTGCGTAAACAGCTACTGGGGAGCAACCAAGCCGCCTTGGCCTTGGCTGCTTGTGGCTTAGATAGAAGCCGTTTAGTTCAGGAAATCATTGCTGCAGCATTGCTCCAGAGACTTCCTGATGATGACATACCACGTACCGAAGACGCTTTTTCAGCGGCGCTTGAAGCGGCGCGTGCGCAATGGGTTCCCGACGCAAACGATTTGGAAAGTGTGTTGATGACCACGTTGGCGACACTGGCCGATGCATTCGCTCAGCTGAATCGGTATCGCGCCGACGAATACCCCGATAGCCGTGCCGATATTAAGCGGCAATTAGCGGCACTACTGGGTCCAGATTGCGTTCAGAACAGTCCCGCAACATGGCTCGCACAATATCCACGCTATGCTAAATCTATACGTCATCGTGCCGAACGCCTGAGTGGACAGTATGCTAAAGATCAGCAAATTATGACGCTAATAGCGCCTTATCTTGGTCACTTAGCAGCGGCGAGCGAGCGATATCCTGGCTTGCTGACCCTTTCAAGTGATGCTCGCCAGTTCCGTTGGATGATTGAAGAGTATCGTGTTTCGTTGTTTTCTCAGCAACTGGGTACTAAAGTGCCTATATCAGCGAAACGATTAGACCAGCAGTGGCAAAAAATTACGGCTTGGTTGGCGGCTAATCCGCGTTAAGTGGCGATACTCAAATACGGCTTTGAGCGCACTGGATTACATGCGGCGCCTCAAAAATCGTGTATAAGGTGTCCGTACTTTGATAGTTAAATATTTATTTCCGCAGACAAGAACCTCTGGTAGTGTTAAATGCACAAAATTTACCGACACGTTGGCCTCTCCATGCACTTCAGCATGCTACTAGCTCCTTGCAGATTCGCTTTTTCGCTCGCTTTAGCGGGCGTCCTGCTCACAGCCCCGCAGCTGTCTGTGGCGAATGACGACGATCCGTTCGAATCTCTGAATCGGTCTGTTTTTGTTTTCAATGACAAAGCCGATGAGTACGTTCTCCGTCCTGTGGCACAAGCTTATGATGCGGTCACACCGGATGTTGCCAAGGCTGGGGTCAATAACTTCTTCAACAATTTCCTCGATGTTAACGGGGCGATCAATGCGCTATTGCAGGGAGAATTGTCCTTTGCACTAGAAAGTACTGAGCGGGTCTTGATTAACTCAACCTTGGGTTTGTTCGGGCTGTTTGATGTAGCCAGTGATATGGGGATACCCCAGTATCAAACCGATTTTGGTCATACTTTAGCCATTTGGGGTGTGCCTCGTGGCCCTTATGTGATGTTGCCATTGCTGGGTCCCAGCACGGTTCGACGCAGTGTTGGCACTGGCTTTGACGCCTATGCCTCACCGACAGGTCAAATTCGGCAAGATGAAGCGCAATGGGGGCTTAGAGCGCTAAATCTGATTGATTTACGGGCGAGCCTGCTGGGCAGCGAGCGTTTGATCTCTGGTGATCGTTATATCTTTGTTCGTGATGCGTACCTGCAGCGCAGGGACGCGTTAGTCAACGGCGGTCAGGCTGTTGATGATTTCTCAGAATTTGACGACGATTGGGAAGAGGATGATCTTTAACTTTCGTCTCGACGTCCAAGTTTTAGGTTGAGTAGATGAGTGACGGTAAGGTCTTAATTGTAGACGATCGCCCAGATAGAGCCGCTGAATTATTAAGTATGCTTATCGATGTCGGTTTTACGATTGAGGTCCAGCCAGAAGTACAAGACCTTGAAGCCACGCTCGGACCAGATAGTCCCTGGGATTGCATTATTTGCACAGTTGATCTGATGAACGTTTCTTGGGCGTCAGTGCGTCGTGCCATGCGTGCTTTTGACGTGCAGGTGCCGGTGATCACCTTCAGTGATGAAAGAGACCTGGACAGTATGTCGACGGCTTTGGGGCTTGGCGCCGCTGATTTTTTCGTCAGGCCTACCGAAAAACCTGGCCTAGTCAGACGTTCGGTTGAGCGCTGTGTCTATCACCGACAGTTACAGCGTGAACTTAAGATAAGCAAAGATAATCTAGAGCAGGCCAATACGGAATTACGGCACTCGTTACGTATTTTAGAGCAAGATCAGCAGGCGGGACGTCAGGTACAGCGCGCCATGTTGCCCGCTGGATCGTTAAAGGTCGCTGATTATTGGTTTAGCCATAAAATATACCCATCACTCTATCTGAGCGGCGACTTCACTGATTACTTTCGAGTCGGCGCTGATCACGTGGTATTTTTTCTTGCGGACGTATCTGGTCACGGTAGTTCGTCGGCCTTTGCAACGGTACTGCTGAAAAATTTATTTGCGCGCAAACGCTCAGCTTATCTCCGCCAGGATGACCACGATATTATTAATCCGCTAAAAATGTTGAGGCTAGCCAATAGCGAACTACTTGAGTTGGCGGTCAATAAATACGCGACCATGGTGGTGGGTGTGCTTGATCTCAATGCTCAGGTACTACGCTACAGTATCGCTGGGCATTTACCGCAGCCGATAATGATCACCGATGAGGATACCTACTATCTTCCGGGTGAAGGTTCGCCGGTGGGTTTGTTACCTGACCCTAGATATGCCGAGCAGGTTATCGCCTTACCCGTTCGCTTTATTTTGTCTATTTTATCTGATGGTGTTCTTGAAACGATGACGGATATCAATCTGATCGAGAAAGAAGAATATCTGCTGGCGAGTGTAGCGGGGCCGGTAGCAAAGCCTATTGAACTGGCAAGGCGCTTAGGCTTGGAGGATCTTGCTCGGACTGAAGTGCCGGATGATATTGCCGGTTTGTTTATCAGTCGGGCGCTATCGTGAGGGGTTGTCGAATTCAAGCGGCGAGCGAACAGGGCACCTATGTTTTAAGACTTGAAGGTGACGTACGCTTGACAATGTGCACGGCGCTTGATGATTATTTTGATAAGATTTTTAAAGATCCTAATTTTGTCAGCGTCTGGGTCGATTTAACGCAGGCCATTGGCATCGACAGCACAACCTTAGGTATGTTGGCCCAGCTAGCGCTTAAAACCCGAGAACAGTTTCACTTTAAGCCGGCTATTTTTAGCAGTGACCCCAGTATTAATCGGCTACTTAGATCTATGGGGTTTGAGCAGCTATTTGATTTACGTAGCGATGATTGCAGTAGCTCTGGCGCTGCACTGGATATTCCCGCAATCGAGAGTACCGAAGGTGAAGTCCGCGCCAAGGTGTTGTCAGCGCACAAGACGTTGATGTCACTGAATGAAACTAACCGCACAACCTTTCACGATTTGGTGAAAACCTTAGAAACCCATTAAGCCTCTTAATTGAGACGCATCTACAATTAATTGGTTTGTGCGATCAGTGTTTCTAAGGCGATCTGATCCTTTGCAAATTGACGAATGCCATCGGCCAATTTTTCAGTGGCCATTGGATCACCGTTCAACTGATATCGAAAATCACTTTCGCTCAGGGCTTCAGGCTTAGCAGATACCGCGCCGCTGGGATTGAGCCTTCTGGGTAGCGCGCCCATGTCGTTACGCAACGCGTCGAGTAGTGCCGGGCTAATCGTTAATCTATCGCAACCTGCAAGTGATTCAATTTCTCCTGTATTTCTGAAGCTGGCACCCATCACCACAGTGTTGTAGCCATGATCTTTGTAATGATGGTAAATCTCGGTGACCGATTGAACACCGGGGTCGTCATCTGCGGACGCCATCTTCAAATCAGTGTTGGCGGTATACCAATCTAGAATTCGGCCGACAAACGGTGAAATGAGAAAAACCCCGGCATCTGCACAGGCCTGTGCCTGAGCAAAGCCGAATAGCAGCGTTAGATTGCATTGAATGCCCTCGCGCTCAAGTATTTCTGCGGCGCGAATACCTTCCCAAGTTGCGGCGATCTTGATCAGCACGCGGTCATTAGTTACACCATGTTGCTGATAACGTGCGATCAGGTCGTGCGCCTTGGACACCGTAGCGGGTGTATCGAAGGATAAACGCGCATCCACCTCGGTGCTAATGCGGCCGGGGATGATCTTCAAAATATCGCGACCAACACTGACAGCAAAATGGTCACAAGCAGCTGCAACATCAGTCTCGGTAGCTTTTGCTTCACGTAACTGCGCTGCGAAACGGGGCAGCGCCGCAGCTTTTAGTAGCAGTGAAGGATTGGTCGTAGCATCTGTGGGCTTGAGCCGCGCAATGGCGTCAACGTCTCCCGTATCGGCGACGACTTCGGTCATGGTGCGGAGTTGTTCTAGCTTGTTCATGAAGTGCCTCTGGATATCTTGATTGTTCAGCAGGATCAGCCTAGAGGCTGAACATAGACAGATAATGTTAACTGCCTGTCATCATCGACAGGCATCTAGTGTGATTGACGTTTAGATAAAGCATAGTTCATCTAAACTTGCCGCGCTAAAGATTTGTGTCGAGCATAAGGTTTTTACATGGCGCGCTGGCTTTTCTGTGCTGTACACCGCGCTATGGCCTGCCCGGAGACAATTCGCCCACGAATCCCGCATGATTTAGCTAGGCTTTTCAGTTGGCTGTTGACGTTTCTCGTCGCGTGAGCGCCATGGCATCTTTTAAGGTGTCGAAGTTCGCGTTGTCGGTATGGG
The DNA here is from genome assembly GCA_963926325.1 of uncultured Luminiphilus sp. Lineage (GTDB taxonomy): Bacteria > Pseudomonadota > Gammaproteobacteria > Pseudomonadales > Halieaceae > Luminiphilus. The sequence goes on from CAWUXF010000084.1 coordinate 24,966, forward strand.
CATTTTCACTCAGATGGCGCCTAAACGCGCGACCGCCAAACTCTCCCTGATAAAGTCCTAAGACATGCCTGCTGATATGGTTTAACCGGCTGCCGTCGCGAAGTGCTTGTTCGACGTAATCATGCAGGTTGTTAATAATATCATCTCGTCGTGATGATGAATCTAGGGCATCAAATAATACGCTGTCGACGCGGCTGAGCAGCCAGGGGTTTTGATAGGCGGCGCGCCCTAACATGACACCGTCGACGTGTTTGAGGTGCGTGTCACATTGTATCAAGTCGGTAATTCCGCCATTGAGTACAATCGTCAGCGCAGGGAAGTCCCGCTTCAGTTGGTAAACCCATGGATAATTGAGTGGTGGAATTTCACGATTTTCTTTGGGAGAGAGTCCCGAAAGCCATGCTTTGCGGGCATGGATAATAAACACCTCACAGCCACCCTCAGCCACTGTGCCGACAAAATCTCGGAGTAGCGTATAAGTCTCTTGGTGATCGATACCGATGCGTTGCTTGACGGTGACAGGAATGTCGACGGACTGCCGCATGGCGTCAATGCAATCGCGTACCAAAATTGGTTCTGCCATTAAGCATGCACCGAAGCGCCCGTTTTGCACTCGATCCGAAGGGCATCCACAGTTCAAATTGATTTCATCATAACCCCAGCTCTCCCCAAGTTTGGCGCTGCTTGCGAGGTCGGCAGGTGAGGATCCGCCCAGTTGTAATGCGATGGGGTGTTCGGCGGTATCAAAACGCAAGTGCCGTTCTACATCGCCGTGCAAAAGTGCCCCAGTAGTGACCATTTCGGTATAGAGACGGGCGTGCTGGGTCAGCTGGCGCCAAAAGTAGCGACAGTGCCGGTCGCTCCAATCCATGCAAGGGGCGGTACAAAAGCGCCAAGGTGAGATGTTGTTGTCAGTCATAGTGCGCATCATATCCGATTATGGGAAAGGGGTATTCGTCTGCTTTACCGGGCGTCTTGGCATCGTTAGCCTAGCGTTCAGATCGATTGGGAGATATTCGTGGTTTCACAGAGACTCAGCCTTAAATGTTTTCGTTATTGCGGCCAAACAAGCGACCTTTTAGCAAGAACTGCGGCAAGTTTGTTGATGGCGCAACTGTGTCAGCCAGTATGGGCCAGTACTGAGGCGTCGGAGCTGACATCTGAGGTGATTTCATCTGAGCGCAGAGAGTCATATGTAGCACGAACGGCTCGACAATTTGCCGAGTCGACAATTGAGTTCACTCGCAGCGTTAGTAATGCACCGATACCGCCGTTAGCGTATTTGGGGTCAACTTACTACGGAGAGGCAATGGTGCTGGACCCGGAGAGTGGCGACGAGATTGAAAATTATAGTCAGCAGTCCACGACTCAGGCCGCCGGCGTGCCTTTTCTGTTGTCGTCCACAGATGCCATTGTGCTCGGTGAGTACGTTAGCCACAGTAACTTCAAAGTAGATGGCGGAGACGATTTTTCTGTTACGTCGGTTGGCGTCGGTGGCGCTTGGCTGACCCAGTACAGCGATGATGTCCAGCTTGCTGCCTTTGTGATGCCTGTTTGGCACCACAGCACACAAGAGCGTGGCAGTGATTATTGGCAGACGATGGGTGGGGCTTTCGCCCGTTACACGGCGTCTGACGATGTCTGGTGGGCATTTGGGCTTTTTGTCGACGCGTCGGAAGTCAATAGCTATGCATTGCCTTACGTTGGCGCTTCTTGGCAATTGTCTTCCGAGTGGAGTATCAGTGCCATCATGCCCTGGCCTAGCGTCAACTATGCGCCGAATGACGATGAGTTTTATTCTTTTGGCGCAATTTTTTCGGGTGCAGCCTGGGCGCTGGATCAGGAATCGGGCCAGATAGGTCTGGATTTAAGTGGTTTTGACCTGGGTTTTACCGCGCAACGTCGTCTTTTTGGTGTGCTCTGGGGTGGCTTGTCTTTGGGCGTTGGTGGCTTGCGCGCTTTAGCTATTTATGAAGACGGTGTCGAGTTACCGTCTTTTGATGTGTCTCGCAGTCCTTATTTTAATATCAATTTGACCCTGCGACCCGATGCAAATTTGTAAGGTCTTTTAGGCACGATTAATTTGTGGCTGCTCAGATCTGTGCTTGGTGATATTGTCGATTATCGTGATCTGAGGGGAGTAGATTAATGAGCAGGCGCACTGGTGTTAATCGCAGGCAAGTAATCAAAGGGATTGGCGCGACACTGGGCGTCTTGGCATTACGTGGGTTTACCGTACAAGCGGCGGCCAATGCACATTTTACTCATGGTATTGCAAGTGGCGATCCGCTCGGTGATCGCGTCATTCTATGGACCCGAGTACTACCGGGTGACGGTTCGGCAGCATCAATCGACTGCCAATGGCAGATCTCAGAAGATGCGTCTTTTGAGCGTGTTGTTGCTTCGGGCAGCTATCGCGCCACCGCTGCACGTGATTTCACGGTCAAGGTTGATGCAGCGGGACTCAAGCCAGCACAGCGCTATTTTTATCGCTTCGTTGCCAATGGCGTCGTCTCTCCTGTGGGTCGTACCCTGACCCTGCCGGAGGGTGAGGTTAGCGACTTTCGCATGGGCGTCTGCTCCTGCTCAAATTACCCTCAGGGCTACTTTAACGCCTATCAAGATATAGCCAATGCTCAGCTCGATGTCGTTTTACACCTAGGCGACTATATCTATGAGTATCCGGACGGCTATTACAGTAATGCTTTTGCGTTAGCGTCTTTAGGACGCCATGTTGTACCTGATAACGAGTTGTTGCGTGTCGAGGACTATCGCATGCGCTATGGCTTGTATCGCACCGACCCTGATCTGCAGGCAGCGCATGCGGCGCACCCCTGGATCTGCGTCTGGGACGATCATGAGTTGGCGAATAATACCTGGAAAAATGGCGCTGAAAATCACAATGAAGGCGAGGGTGATTTTGATCAGCGCATGGCAGCAGCACGCCGTGTTTATCACGAATGGCTTCCAATTCGCACCGCCGCACAAAGCGATCAGCTACCTATTTATAGGCAGTTTTCAGTCGGCAATCTGGCCGATATCATCATGCTCGATACCCGCCTTGAAGGCCGTGACAAGCAACCAGCCTACCCTAAAGATATACCTGAATCTGTTGATGCAGAACGTTTCAAAACGGAGGTGCTGGGTAACCCCGAGCGTACAATTTTGGGCGTCGAGCAAGAGCAGTGGTTAGCCAATCAATTGGCGGCTTCCAAGGCACGTGGCGCGACATGGCAGGTTATTGGACAGCAGGTGCTGATGGGCGGTATTAATTTCCCTAAAGTGCCCCAGCACTTACTCGAGGCACTGGATGTGTCTGAAAATAGCAAGGCTTGGATCATGAAAATAAACCAATTAGCCGAGCTTGAGATGCCTTGGAATCTAGACGCCTGGAATGGCTATGTCGGCTGCCGAAATCGTATCTACGAGGTTTTTATGGGGTTGGCCAATAATCCTGTCGTGCTCGCCGGCGACACGCATAACGCCTGGGCGTTTAATTTGTCCAATAGCCAAGGTGAGGCAGTGGGAATTGAAATTGGCTGCCCGGGAATCAGCAGTCCTGGACTTGAGACTTTTCTGCCACTCCCCACTGAATTATTGGCTGCAGCACTTATGAAGAGTACGCCAGAACTTTTTGCTGTGGATACCTCGCGTCGCGGATGGGCGGAGGTGACGTTGACACCAGAGGCGACGACGAGCCAGTGGCATTTTGTCAGTACGGTGCTGGATAAAAATTACACGGTGATGGATTCTGCGCCGATACGTTGCGAGGCCGGCGCGCGACAATTTAGCTAGCACTACTGGGTGTATCATGGGGTAATTGTGGCTGCATTGATCAGGCTATACGGGCCAGTTTTACACGGTCTTAGCTTGATCCGTGTCGTCTGCGGGCTCCAGGTCCAGCTAGGCGCTCTCGGCATCTTGCTCCAGTAGCCCCTGGCGTTCCAGGCAGCGACCTACGCGCTGGCTGTTCAGCTGAACCAGATGCTCCGGCTCGTCTTTAACCGGCGCTTTTACGCGCTGAAATCGAGGGGGCCGGTTGTCGCGATAGACGTATACGCCATCTGGAAACAAGAATGGGAAATGCTTCTTCGCCACATAAAGACACTGATCAGCACTGATCAGCACTGATTAAAAACCCCACCTTTAGGTAAACCCGACTGCTATTGGGCGAAGAATTTAACCTAAAATTCGCACCGGTACAGATTTGAAAGCCGGCGTTAAGCTCTTGGGATCACGTCGCCGACCAATGAGTACATTAGCTTCTGGGAAGTAGGCCATCATATTACCCGCCGGCAAATCAAAGGCCTGCACTGCGACTTGACGCATCTCACCATGGGCAGATGCCAACGTCAGTCGATCACCTTTACGCAAAGTTAGAGCCTGCATATCTTTCTCGTTCATCAACACGGTCCAGCGTGATGACGTATTACGATAGCTATCGAACTCTTCGTAAATGATGGTATTGAACTGCCCCTCGCTACGTACGCTGGTCAGTAAAAAAGGATATCCCGCTTCATTTGGATCTGGAATTTCGTGCGAACTGAAACGTGCTTTGCCATTTGCTGTATTAAACACCGGCGCATGAAGCAAGCGCCCGCCCACATGAAATTCCTGCTTTGTGGTATCGATATCGGCAAGTGCCTCCATGCCTGGCACTGTCACAGCAATCGCCTCCCGAATTTTTCTGTGAGCCCGAAAAGCACCAAAGTCGACTGGGGAGTTTGGCAATAAACCATCGGCCAAGTCGCATAAAACAGCAACTTCAGAATGCGGGCCTGCAAGGCGATCAATGCCACCATCGCTGAGTCTTACGTAGCTGAACATCGACTCTTGAGTTGTAGACTGCGTCTCTTCGTCGCGCGCCAGAACAGGTAAAACCAATGCCTCTGAGCAGTCGAATCCACGAATATGCCCTCTATTTAGCGTGGTGGTTAAATAGAGTTTAAATCCTATTTTGTTAAGTGCCTGCTCAGTCCAGTTGCGGTCAGGAGAAGCCCCAAATAGGTTACCTCCCATCAATAATGCCGCGTCTAACTCGCCGCGATCCGCAGCCTCTAGACAGGCCAGTGTATCCATACCTTTGCCAGTAGGAAGTTGCACGCCATAAGCTAGTTCGATTTTTTGGAAGACCTCTTTAGCCAGCACGGGCTTCACACCAATGGTACCAATACCTTGCACATTGCTATGGCCGCGCAGCGGCAAAAGCCCCGCAAACGGCCGACCAATCATCCCACGGAGTAAGGCGAGCGCAGCAATCATTTCGACATTATCGACGCCATGTTGATGGTGCGTAACACCCATTCCCCATGCAAACACCGCATTCTTAGATTTCGCATATAGCCGGCCAAGGCTGTGAATTTGTTTTTTCTCAATACCAGATGACGCCTCAATAGCCGACCATGTAGTCAATGTAATATCCGCTAGAAAGGCTTCAAATCCAGTTGTGTGCTGAACGATAAACTCGCGATCTTCCGCGCACTGCTCTAAGACGGACTTACAGATACCCTTTAACAAAGCGATATCGCCGCCAATTTTAGGCTGTACATAATCGGTCGCTATTTCAGAACCGCCAGCAATGAGCGACTTAGGGCTTTTCGGCAAGGCAAAGCGAATCAATCCAGGCTCACGTGCGGGATTGATGATGACTACCCGACCGCCACGGTCACGACACGCCTTTAGTTTATAAATAAATCTAGGATGATTGGATGCCGGGTTCGCACCAATGACAAAAATTGTGTCGCAGCCGTTTAGATCACTCAGCTCCACCGTCGAAGTGCCAGTGCCGATCGTATTGTCAAGCCCGACTCCGCTGGCTTGGTGGCAATAGTAAGAGCAGTTATTGATATTGTTTGTTCCGTAGAGCCTCGCAAGAAGTTGTAGAACAAATCCAGCTTCGTTTGATGAACGTCCAGAGGAATAAAAAAAAGTGCGCTCGGGGTCGGTTTTTTTAAAGCGGTCTATCGCGATTTGAATTGCCGCAGCCCAACTCACGGGCTCAAAATGCTGGCTGTTGGCTGCTTTAAAAATCGGCACCCCTAACCGACCTAAGTGCTCTAATTCGTAGTCGGTTAGCGCATTAAAGTCGGTTAGCGGGTGCTCAAACAACGCTTCAGGAATAGCAGGCTGGATATCAGTTGATTGCGCTTGGATGGACTTATTGCAGACTGACGGGTACTCGTCCTCTTCATTTACCATACCACCGCGTTGACCGCCCATACCTAAGCCGCAAGCTTTACAGGCGTTATGGCTATTAAGTGCCTTGGCAGAGTTTCGCAAACCCATACGCTTCATCGTCGCTAGCGCATAGAGAATTTTCTTAGCACCACCGACAATTGCTTCGCCATCATTTTTTGGGGCAACGGTCATATCATCTCGATGCGCGTTAATTCACCGGTAACGTATAACAAATATTTCTATAGGGAAAGCACCCAAAACACCAGCTAGTGCAAGCCATAGAGCCGCGCCGCGGCTAACATTGTTTAACATCAAGAAAAGTTTTACCCTTCATCCGTAACCAAAATAGATTTGTCGCCCCAAAGCCTAACAACTGTATTTTGGTCAAAGGACATCCACTGTCAGTTCCAGAAATAGATCACCAACGCGGGATATTTATAGCCGCGCTCGGTGTTTTCATACTTAGCTTTGATGCATTGCTAGTGCGTCTGGCTGCCACTGACCCGATGAACATCGCGTTCTGGCGCGGTGTCCTAATATCTGTATCGTGGGGTAATTGTGGCTGCATTGATAAGGCTATACGGGCCAGTTTTACACGGTTTTAGCTTGTTTAAATGTTTGAAAAACGCCATCGCGTGGAGCGCTTATGCATTATATTTTTGAAGTACGCGCTAAGCCCGGTTATAGCATTGAGGCTTATGCCGAGGGCTGGCTGGTAGCCAGCGCACTGATTCAACAGGCACCGGGGGCGCGAGGCACACGGTTACATCGAAAAATTGATGAGCCCGATGTGGCACTCGCTATTGCGACCTGGGATAGCAAAAGCGCAAGAGACGCGATGGAGTCGCATCCCCCTGAGGCGATCAAAGCTATTATTGAAGGGCAAAAACCTTGTGTAGATATTCATTTCATTGGTCAATTTGAAGCGCCAGAATGGGTTGTGTTACCCCCAGATTACGCCGGTGATGATCCTTATTTAGATCCTACGCTAAATGGCTAACGCCTAATTTTTTACGCTTTCCCCCTGATATTAACGGCGGGGAGGGTGCTTATTTTACGCCGCGGGGCTGACAGCTTTTGTTGTAAGCGCCATAATGTCAGTACTCAAATTAAGCGGGAATAACCCTTCGATGGAACTCAATAATACAGTCGCTATTGTCACCGGCTCCAGCTCGGGTGTGGGCGCCGCGGTCGCGATTAAGCTCGCCCAACAAGGCGTAAAAGTTGTTATTAATTATGCAAGCTCGGCTGATGCCGCCGCTGCAATCGCCAGCCAGATCGAAGCGTTTGGCGGCACTGCGCTAGTTGTGCAAGGGGATGTTGGTATTCAAGCCGATTGCGATCGCTTGGTCGACAATGCAGTCGAGCATTTTGGTCGACTGGACATCCTTATCAACAACGCAGGAACGACAACGTTTGTACCGCATTCAGAGCTCGATCAACTCACCGAAGACATCTGGTATAAAACCCTTAAAACGAATTTGATTGGTGCCTTTCTTATGTCCCGCGCAGCGGTTGAGCCAATGAAAGCAGCGGGCGGCGGCGCTATTTTAATGACCTCCAGTGTCGCAGGCGCTTCGGCCAACGGCAGTTCCATCGCGTACTGCGCGTCTAAGGCGGGCATGAACAGCTTGACCCGAACGCTGGCTAAGAGTTTGGGTGCGCATAAAATTCGCGTCAATGCGGTATGCCCTGGTCTTATCGACGGCGATTGGGCCTATGAGACTTGGGGGGGCGGTAGCGATGATCAGTGGGATGAGCTCAAGCGTATGTTTGAGGAGCAGACACCACTGGGACATGTTGTCAGTCCCGATGATGTCGCCGATGCCATGATGTCGCTGTTGACGGGCTCAGACTATGTAACCGGTCAGCTGCTGACTATTGATTCGGGCTTTACCCTCTGAAGGGCATGCTAAATCGGCCCAGCAGCGCTCAGCAGACGGGTTAAATTAGCCTCGCAGTACGCCGGGAATACTGCTCAATAATTGCCGCGTGTAGGCCTTTTGCGGCGATTCGAAAATTTCCGCAGTCGTGCCTTCCTCCACCAGCTTGCCTTGATACATGACCAGAATACGGTCGGCGATATGCCGGATTACCGCCAGATCATGAGAGATGAACAGCATTGTCAGACCATATTCTCGACCGAGGTCCTGAAGCAAATCTAGAATTTGAGCCTGAATCGTCACGTCCAGTGCCGACACAGGTTCGTCCGCCACAATAAACTCGGGCTTGGTTGCCAGTGCGCGACCAATCGCTATACGTTGCCGTTGCCCGCCTGAAAACTCATGAGGATATTTGCGAACAAACGTTTGTGATAATCCAACGTCGTCCATGAGCTTGCGAATAGCGGTATCTAAACCTTTGCGATCAACGACTTTGTGTAATAGCAGCGGCTCCGCCAGCGTGTCGTACACGGTCATCCGCGGATTGAGCGATGCAAAGGGATCCTGAAAAATCATTTGCATACGACGACGCAGATCTTTTAGCGTCCGACCCTCTAGCTGAGTAATGTCGATACCGTCAAAAATGATACTGCCGTCGGCAATTGGCGCTAAACGCATAAGCGAGCGCCCAAGTGTTGATTTGCCACTGCCCGACTCGCCAACTAAGCCCAGTACCTCGCCACGATTAATCGTGATTGAAACATCATCTACGGCTTTAACAGGTGCATCTTTACCTTCGGGATAGAACCATGTGCGCAGATTATTGACCTGTATCAGTGGGCTGGTCTCTACTTCACTGCTGACCCGCTGATCGGTCGGAATAGCGGCTAATAATTTTTGCGTGTAAGGATGTTGAGCATGCTTGAAAATCGCTTCAGGTGAACCCTGTTCCACCGCCTTACCCTTTTCCATAACGACAATATGGTCGGCAATATCGGCGACTACCGCTAAGTCGTGGCTAATGAACAGCACACCAATGTCGCGCTTTTCTTGCAGCTCGGCAATCAAACGTAAAATTTGTGCCTGAATAGTAACGTCCAGGGCGGTTGTTGGCTCATCGGCTATCAATAGTCGCGGTTCATTAATTAGCGCCATCGCTATCATCACGCGCTGGCGCATACCCCCTGAAAATTCATGGGGAAAGCGATTCATCGCCGAAGCTGCATTTTGAATGCCGACTTCATCGAGGAGCTCGATCGCCCGCGCTTGCGCTGCAGTTTTATTGATCTTGTTATGCGTTGTCAGCGGCTCTATGAGCTGAGCGCCAACCGTCATAAAAGGATTCAAACAGGTCATGGGGTCCTGGAAAATCATCGCGATATCTTTACCGCGAATAGCGCGCAGATCACGCTCGCTGAGCGAGAGCAAATCGCGGCCATCAAACATTGCGCGACCGCCATCAATACGTCCAGGCGGCATGGGAATAAGCCCTAGCATGGCATAGCACGATACTGACTTACCCGAGCCGCTCTCGCCAATGATGGCGGTAATGGCATTGGTTTCGACAGTAAAGCTAATGCCGTCAACAGCCGCTTGGGTGCCATTGCGGGTAACGAAACTGACTTTTAAATCTTCAACGGTAAGTAACGACATCGTCAGTCCTTTGATCCGCGGACGTCGAGCGCATCGCGCAGTCCGTCACCGAGAAAGTTGAGTGAGAAAAGCGTCAGCGTCAGCGCTAAACCGGGGAAAATTAGCAGCCAAGGAAACTCTTCCATGGTCTCGGCACCATAGCTAATCAGCAGGCCCCAAGATGTAGCGGGTGGTTGTATGCCCAAGCCCAAAAAGCTGAGGAAGGCTTCGAGCAACATCACGCTGGGTATTGTCAGCGTCGTGTAAACAATAATGGGCCCCAGTGCATTGGGCACGACATGTCGGCGAATAATAGCCGCAGGTGACAAGCCGAGTGAAATGGCGGCTTCGACAAACTCTTGCTGTCGAAGTGACTGTACCTGTGAGCGCATAATTCGCGCCATGGTTAGCCATTCGACCGCGCCTATGGCCAAAAATAGCAGCAGGATGTTACGACCAAAGATCACCATCAATAGTACGATAAAAATCATAAAGGGTAGGGCGTAGAGAATATCGACAATCCGCATCATGACCGCGTCCACTCTGCCCCCTGCATAGCCTGCAATGGCACCCCAAGTTACGCCAATAACTAGTGCGACTGCTGTGGCGATAAAACCGACCGCCAATGAAATACGGCCACCGTACATAATCTGAGTAAGTAGATCCCGGCCAAAGATATCAGTACCCAACCAATGTGCCAGCGAAGGCGCCGTTGCGCCTAAGTCGAGATCTTGCGTTTCATAATTATAAGGCGCTATCCATGGTGTAATCAGTGCGATAACAACCAAAAAAATCAGTACGGCACCGCCAAACAATGCCATTTTGTTCTTGCGTAATCGCAGCCATGCATCGTGCCAAAGTGACGAGCCCGCCTCTGCCTCGTCGAAGACATTGAGTTGATCAGTTTCGGCGATCATTGGCCACCTCCAAACTGTGCCCGCAGTCTTGGATTCATCCATGCGGCTATAACGTCACTCACTAAATTAAACAGTACGATGAGCGTCGACAAAAAGACGGTAGTCCCTAAGATCATCGTGTAATCACGGTTAAATGCGGCTTGTACGTAAAAGCGGCCAAGCCCGGGTATCTGAAAGATCGTTTCAACAACAAATGACCCTGCGAGCAACCCTGCAAATGCGGGTCCTAAGAATGCGATGACGGGAATTAAGCCGCCGCGCAGTGCATGCCGTGTGATGACCTGCCATTCCGGTAGGCCTTTAGCTCTTGCGGTACGAATGTAGTCCTGTGACAGCACCTCAAGCATCCCCGCACGACTGAGCCGCGCCACATAGGCTGCATAGGCGGCGCCAAGGGTGATTGAGGGTAGGATTTTATCGCCTGGAATATCGCCCCAGCCCGAAATAGGTAGCCAGTCTAAATAAATGCCAAAGACTAAGACGAGCAGTGGACCCAGTAGGAATGAGGGCATACAAATACCGATCATCGCCGCACTCATCGGAATGTAGTCAAGTTTAGTATTCGGTTTTAGCGACGCAATGACACCGGCGGTGCCGCCAATTATCAGTGCAATGAGCAAGGCATAAAAACCCAGTTCAGCAGTGACGGGCAAGCCGGAAAAAAGAATTTCATTAACGCTACGCCCGGGGTACTTGAACGAGGGCCCGAGGTCCCCCACTGCAAGATCACCTAAATAGGCAAAGTATTGTTCGTGTATTGGCAGGTCTAATCGATACTGTGCCTCTAGGGCACGTTTGACCTCTGGCATGACGGCTTTTTCGCTATCAAAAGGACCACCAGGAGCGGTTCTAACCAAAAAGAAGGTGGCAGTAATTACCACTAGAATGACGGGAATCGCCTGGAGCAAGCGGCTCAAAATAAAGCGCAGCATTGGAGTGACCTCGATTATTGTTCGTTGGCAGCTTCTAGCGTTCGTCCGGGATGCAGGGTGACGTACTTCAAGTTCAGTGAATCCATGAGGTTGGGATAGAGCCCTTCAACACTGGGATGCACTAAATGTTTGCTGGTGTAGGTGTAAATGGGAATGATCGGCATCTGTTCCATGAGCTGTGTTTCGGCTTTATAAAATAACGCATAGCGGGCTTCACGGGTTTCTGCCCGCGGCGCCTGCTGTAAAACGATATCGTCGTAAACTGGATCGCTATACCCGGTGTTGTTATTGCCGCCGTCGGTAATAAACAAATCAAGGAAGTTATTCGGATCGACGTAGTCGCCTATCCAGCCTCGCCGTGCCACTTGGAAGTCTCGTTGCGATACCGAGTCTAAGTAGACCTTCCACTCTTGGTTGGAAATTGTGATGTCTACCCCGAGTTCTTTTTTCCACATTTGTTGTACCGCGACAGCCACTTTACGATGCGCTTCGTTGGTATTGTAAATCAGCTCCAGCCCAGGCCAGCCTTCGCCATTGGGATAGCCAGCTTCGGTGAGTAATTGTCGTGCACGCTCAGGATCGTATGAAAACGTTTTTGGAGGATAGTATCCGAGCGTGTCCGGTGGCGTGATGCTGTAGGCCGGAACCGCCGTGTCTTGAAGTACCGAGCGAACCAGTTTCTCTCGATCGAGTGACATGGCGAGTGCTTGCCGCACTTTGACGTTGTCGGTGGGTGCGCGTTCAGTATTGATGAGGTAGTAATAGGTACCTAGATAAGGTGCTTGGATATAAGCCGAGTTTTCCTCCGCGCGATATTTGGGGATTTTCTCTAGCGGCACAACCTCGGTGCGGTGTAGCTGCTCAACGCGAAACATGCGTTCTTCACTGACCACATTTTCGGTGGGATAAAAAACAACACCGTTCAAGCTGACTTTGTCACGATCCCAATAAGTCGTGCTTTTTTTCATGCCAATCCGACGGTTGATTAACCACTCATCCAGTGTAAATGCCCCGTTACTCACAATATTTCCCACACGTGTCCACGGTGTGAATCGGTCGGTCATTTTACCGAATTTTAGTAGCGTTGCTGAATGCACGGCAAAGGTGCTGTAGTGATCCATCAGCTGCAGAAAGTAGGGCGTAGGCGCATTGAGTGTTACTTGAAGGGTGCGTGCATCTAGCGCTTTAACACCAACCTCGGCGAAGTCACTCACGTCGCCTTTGGAATAAGCCTCGGCATTGAAGACTGGGTAAAGCATATAGGCATAAAGGTTGCCGGTCTCTGGATGCAGCGCGCGGTTCCAGCTCCATACATAATCTTCCGCAGTCACCGGATCACCATTGCTCCACTTGGCTTCTGGGTTTAAGAAAAAGGTAATGACCTTGCCTTCTTCTGCGAATTCCCAGCGCTCAGCAACACCCGGCTCTGGCTCTAACGTGATTGGGTTTTTGACCGTCAAGCCTTCGAATAAGGCACGAATCAAATGATTTTCAGGTACGCCGGTGACAACATGTGGATCGAGACCTTGCGGTTCCGCGCCGTTGCCATAATGCAAAATACCATCGCGGTTACCTTGAACAACATTGCTTTCTCTGTCGCCGCAAGCGATGAGCAGCAAAGGCATGAGAAAAATACATAAGACAGGCTTGATAAAGGTCAATGCGGCAATCCCTTGGTGTTTAAGTTGGTCGTATGCTATCGCAAACAGCCGGCGCTGTGTAAACCCTAATTAAGTGCGGCCGTTAATTATAAGTGTTGTGCCGAGCTAGGTTTACACGCGGATTAGACGCCAGTGCCAGTGCCAGCGACACGCTCTTGCTGTCTTGTTCCCGCGAGCGACCTGCAGGGAGGCTAATCAGCAGAAGCAGGGTCGTCCCACACCTTTATCTAGTGCTTTGATACGTTGCAACTGGGCGCGCCGGTCGTTGTGTTAGGTATGCACCCTGTATAGAAACCCAGTCTGAAGGTGAGTGTTGAGCCAGGTTAAACCGAAGCACCGAAATAAGCGTCAATGCACCGGTAGCCCGGTTCTTAAGCAGGCTCCGCATTTTTGGGTCAGGTCGGTAGGGGTGGCGTGGTTAATAATATCCAGCGCCTCACTGATCGAATAACTGAGTTTGAGTAAGTCCCGAAGTCCCTGCTGGCGTTAGTGCCACCGCTCACCACCACTGGGTGGCTAATCGACGAAAGATGGCGCCTACAATCGCGACGATAACTGCTATGCTCAAGCTTTATGCACAAGCATCTACTTGAGGTTAAACGCCATGAAACTTTTTTATTCTCCTTTCCATACGTTCATTCACAAGGTTCTCGTCACAATCCATGAAGCCGGTTTGTGGGATGACGTAACCTTCGTAGCCACCTATCCGTTTAAGAATCGCGAGGGTGAAGATCAGGGTGATGCCTACTCGACCGCTGTGCTAAACCCGCTCGATAAAGTGCCGACTCTGGCACTCGATAGCGGTCAGGTGGTCTACGGTAGCCAGGCGATTGTTGAATGTCTCGACAGCATGAGTAAGTCGGGAACGCACTTGTATCCGCCTGCGGGCCCGGCACGCTGGGATGCAACGAGCAGACTGGCTTTGGCAGACACTATGTTCGAGACCACTGTGATGCTGGTTATGGAAGGCTGGAATCCAGAAGAAAATCAGCGTATTGAGTTTTTTGAGTGGATCTGGCCGAAGATCATTCGCGGCTGTGACTCGCTAGAAGCATCCTGCAAGCGGGGCTTCGACGGCTTCGATATTGGTCAGGCCTCCATGCTTCACGCCATTAGTTATATGGACTTCAGAGTTAACTTCTACGACGCCAAAGATCCGCTATATCCAGATTTTGATTGTTTTGATCGACGCCCCAACTTGAAAGCTTGGTGGGAGGAGTCCATTCAACGGCCTTCGGTTCTCAGCCACTACAATCGTGACTTTGAAGGCGATGATTCAGCGGCGTTCCTGCAGAAGAATGTTCAGGAGGTGCTCGCAGCGCAGGCAGCACAGGGTATTGCGAAATGATCAAACATTATTACTGGCCAACGCCCAACGGTCACAAGACTGCCATCATGCTCGAAGAAGTAGAAGTCGAGTACGAGGTCTGCACCATCAATATTTTGGAAGGCGACCAGTTAGACCCAGCCTTTATCGCGATCAGCCCCAACAATCGGATACCGGCCATTGTCGATACCCAGGGGCCGCGAGGTGAGCCTTATACGGTGTTTGAATCGGGCGCCATTCTTATGTACTTAGCTGAAAAAACTGGCAAGTTGTGGCCACAAGATACGTCGGAACGCTACGACGTGATCCAGTGGCTGATGTTCCAGATGGGCAATGTAGGGCCCATGTTCGGCCAAAATGGGTATTTCCAGGGTTATTGTCCAGAGGACGTGCCGCTAGCTAAAGAACGCTATCACAATATCTGCAAGCAGCTGTACGGTGTAATGGACCGCCGCCTTGGCGTATCAGAGTATTTGGCAGGCTCGGCGTATTCGATCGCCGACGTCGCCACTTTTCCTTGGACGATGCCCAAGCAAAGGGAAATGCACCATATCGATATCACGCAATATCCCAATGTTAAACGCTGGTCAGATACCGTGGCCATGCGGCCCGCTGTACAACGCGGCATCGCGGTAATGGATGAAGATATGAGAGTGGGCAACCCCACCGAAGAAACGTATAAGAATATGTTTGGGGCCAATCAGTTCAAGCAGTAAATTGGCCGCGACTGGCAGCATCAGCTTAGTCGCCACCGTTGCCTAACGCGTCAATCATCCCGGTCCTTTCCGTGACAGGGCATGGTAGGTGACGCTTTAACGCGCGGTTATCGAGGGGCCCGTTTGTTGCGATAGGCATATTGGCCATCCGGCAACAGGGTGTGAATAGGACGGTGCCATGCAGAAGTTTTAGCCACACAATGCGGCGCATGGTAAATACATTGATTGGTGACTTGAACAACTGTTGTGCTGAGATACACTGAGGGTCGCACCGTGGAGGCTCGATGACATTATTGGAGACCAACTTTGCTATACGTATTGCTGTCGGGGGTGATGACGACACCTTGCCCTTAAGGGCTTTACTTGATGATACGGCATTAGCCACGCAAGTTTGTGCCACTTCTGACGACTTGCTGGCCTACGCACCTAGCGTCATTGTTTTAGACAAGACTTTAAGCAGGGGTGTGGGTTTAGCGTGGATTCGAGCACACCTGCCTGACGTCGCCGTATTGGCACCAACAGCGCTTGAACCCACCGCAGAGTTCCCCTTACCTGAAACGCCTAACGTACAGCTGCAATTAGTCAAAACCGCCTGCGAGTTATATTTGAATCGTCAGCAGGCGCGTTCCTTTAAGCAGCTCGCTTTGTCTGCCGAGGGCGACCTGGTGAAGTTAGGTGGCATTAGTGTGGCGTTATCGGCAGAACGCGATCTCGATAAGCTACTTGAACGTGTTCTTGAAGCAGCGCAAGAGATGGCCTGCTGCGATGCGGCATCAATTTTTCTTCTGGATAACAACAGCGGCAACAACCAAGAACTCATATTCAAACTGACGCGCAACGACTCTGTTGAACTGCCATTCTCAGAGAACCGGTTTGACGTCAGTGATGCGTCCATCTCAGGCTATGTCGCCCTTACCGGAGAGTCTGTGCACTGCGAAGATGTCTATATGATGGGGCCAGAGCAGCCATTTCGGTTTAATCGTGACTTTGATGAGCGGGCAGGGTACCGAACCCGGGGGCTCTACTGTGTCCCCATGATCAATCACGATGACACCGTGGTTGGGGTATTACAGGTCATTAACCGCAAGCACTCGCGCAGCGAGCGTATTTCGCCCGCTAATGTAGATTCAGTCGTCATTGAGTTCGATGAACAGGCTCGTCAGTCTATGGACGCCCTTGCCAGCTTATCTGCGGTAGCCATTCAGACACGCATGCTTGTTGATAGCGTTAATCAATTATTTGAAGACTTTGTTAACGCCTCGGTGGCGGCAATTGAACAACGTGACCCTACCACTAGCGGCCATTCATTTAGAGTGGCTGATCTTAGTGTCGCGCTCGCACAAGCGCTACCAACGGCTAAACGTAGTGATCTAGCACGATTTGATCCCACCCCAGCACGTCTGCGTGAATTGCGATATGCAGCACTGCTGCACGACTTTGGCAAAGTAGGTGTGCGTGAACACGTGCTCATGAAAGCTAAAAAGCTCTACGATTGGGAACTAACAGAGCTGAACTATCGACTGGCATTAGCCCGACAGACACTCCGTGCTGATTCTGCTGAAGAGATCATCAGATTGTACGAACGTGGTAATACCACGGCTAAAGGCGTCGCCAGTATTCGTGAGCGAGCGCACAATGACGCCAAGCAACTCGACCAGTTTCTTGCCACTGTCATTCGCGCCAATGAACCCTCGCTGCTATCAGAAGACTGTAAAGAAAATCTTGAGATGCTGGAAACGTTTCATTGCCTTGATGCGGCAGGTCAGCTGACGCCCTTGTTGACACGGGCTTATAGTGAGGCATTGTCCATGGCAAAAGGTAGTTTGACACCCAGTGAACGTCATGAGATCGAATCCCATGTTGTCCATACTCACAATTTTTTAAAAATGATTCCATGGACCAATGAGCTTGCTGGTATTCCCGACATTGCGGGCCGACACCATGAGAAACTCGATGGCACAGGTTATCCAGACAGGCTCATGGCTAGCGACATTCCTCTGCAATCGCGCGTAATGACCGTTTGCGATATTTTCGATGCGTTGACCGCCACTGATCGTCCCTATAAGAAAGCGGCACCTGATTCGGTGGCGTTTAGAATTTTGCGCGAAGAAGCCCACAACGGTATGCTCGATAGAGATATTGTTGAGCTATTTATTGGCTCAGATGTGCCAGCTGTCTCTCGTGGTAAGGCGTATCCGCGTATTGCTTCTGCCTGTGATACAGGCCTGAGCCACTCTGTTTGTGACCCCGACACCCATGCTCACTGAGCCCACCGTGTGCTTGCCTGAAAATAATGATCAGCTAATCGCGCTATTGGGTGATTTGTCGCCAGCTATGCAACGGTTTTATCGCGGATTAGTGAGCGGTTATAACATAGCACCCGGCGCACTTTTTACTCACAGCCTTATTGAGCAGTTACATCGTGACGGTGAAAATATTTTAGCCCTTATGGTCATCGAGCGCTCGTTTTCTGAAGCGCAGCTCCTGCGAGACAATGCCAATTCACACCAATCGCTGCTACTGATTAAAATCAAAGTACTGCATGCGCTGCATAACTATGAACGGGCGCGCAACTTAGCCCAAGCGCTTGCCCAGCAACTAACGGTACCCAGTGTGCAAGTCACTGGTAATTTGGCGAGCGTTATTAAGTCACAGGCGCTCGATACGCATGACCGCAAGCAGCAACAAATCCTACTGCGCGAATCGCAGCGACTATATTCCACCGTATTTGACGAGCCACGCTTCAACGGTAGCTTTTGGCTTGGTGTTAATGCCTTGGCATTGGCGATCTGTACGCAACAGACCGCATTAGTGCACGCACATTTGGAAACAGTACGCCAGCAGTGT
The DNA here is from genome assembly GCA_963926325.1 of uncultured Luminiphilus sp. Classification (GTDB taxonomy): domain Bacteria; phylum Pseudomonadota; class Gammaproteobacteria; order Pseudomonadales; family Halieaceae; genus Luminiphilus. The sequence goes on from CAWUXF010000084.1 coordinate 43,058, forward strand.
TTGCGCTCAACCACTGCCGCAGGTTCGCCTGACTTTTGGGTGCTTGCCACTTTGGCAGAGCTGTCACTCATTGAGTTACTGGCCAATCAGTCTTTTACCGAGCAGTCACTTGACGCTGTTGCTGACGCTTATGCCAAAGCAAACGCCGCGTGCAGTGCACTGCACGAGCGTAAATCTGCGCGTAAAAACGTACGTTTGCTACTGGCCTACGGAATCCGAGATGACCTACAGCTTACTGGCACCTTACAAGCACTGGTTGATCGCGCATTACGCCCCGCACGAATAGCGGTGTTTAGTGGGCATCGTATTGATGCGCCTGATCGAGACGTACCACGGTTTCCCCCTGAGCGTATTGACTCTTGCAGTGTCGCACTCAATGACTGGGTCAGCACTGAGCACATTGATGTTGGTTTTACTTCTGCTGCGAGCGGCGCTGATCTTTTGTTTATTGATGCACTTTTAGATCACCATCGATCAGCGCAAATAGTGCTGCCGTTTTCTGCTGATCAGTTTCGAGAGTCAACCTTAACCAGTGACGGAAACGATAATACGTGGACCGAACGATTTGATCGACTCACCCGTGGTGAACGCGTTGGGGCGGTGCTTTGGAACGCCGGTCAAACGGCTATTGATACTGTGGGTATGGATCCCTATTACGCCCACGCCAATCGCGTTATTTTGGGCATGGGTCGTCTCAAAGCAGCAGAGCTTGATGGTGAACTCATGGCCTGTGCCGTCATGGAGCCTGGCAATGACGCGTTAATTGGTGGCACCCATGCCGCTTTTCGGGCATGGCGTGAGGTCAACTTGAGCGCGCACTATTGGTCACCCGTAAGCAATGTTTGGTCGACCCCCGCTGCCCCTGAGTTAAACCAGGGCTTACCCACCCCCCAAGATGCAGCATTAGCTGCAGCCCCACCACCACCTGACCGAGACAGCGCTCACCAACACAGCACGGTCAGTCGCACCATGTTATTTGCTGATGTTATTGGTTTTAGTCAGTTCACTGACACACAAATAGCCGGGTTTTGCGACGGGGTACTGGGCTCTATTAAGGCTTTAGTTGCACAGGCAGAACATCCACCGTTAGAGCTTAATACGTGGGGCGATGGTTTGTTTATGGTGTTTGAGTCTGCCACTGCGGGTGCTGAATTTGCATTGAAGCTGTGTGGACTCATGACTGACAGCACGGAACAACACCACTGGCAGCGACTAGGCGCGCCAGCTGACATGGCCATGCGGGTGTCGTTGCACTCATCGCCAGTGCGTCAACTGATCAACCCGCTCACCGGCGAGATTAGTCACTGGGGACACAACGTGAATTTAGCGGCGCGCATTGAGCCAGTCACGCCCCCGAATCAAGTCTATGGATCAGCGGCAACCGCGGCACTCATTGCTGCCGAGGGCAGCACACATATCACTGCCGATTTTGTAGGCATGGTCCCGTTGGCCAAACGCTTCGGCACGCTAGAGCTATTTCGGCTGCGTCATCACCCACAGTGACCCACCCTGCAACGCCCCGTGCTAGTAGGGCTCGTTACCGCCGTCACCGCTGTGCTTCAGTCTTGGGTCGTAATACACGCTATATGCGCCACTGCCATAGCCGCATCGCGCTTGCACACGGTACTGAAACTGCTGTAGCACTGCATTACGGTTTTTTAACAAAAGGGTGCGATCATCGATAACATCAACCGCCACAAAACCGGGGCGCTGCTGCTCGTCGCGCTGAGGCGTGTAAGCAAAAGCGGCACTTAACAGCACGCTTTCAGGGTTTGTAGCCCCCGATAACTGCTGCTGAATTGTGATGTAGTGATTACCCCAGGGTACTTGGGTTTTGTCAGTGTTGTACCCCAGTGCCACCTGAACCCCTGTCAGTCGAAGCTCAGCAGGATATGGCCCAACGCGATTGCCTGCGGAGTCAACTGATTCAAAGGCAAGGCATACGTTTTCATTGATCAATCTAAACGTGATATTGGGGCGTTTAATGCCTGGGTTTGCCAGATCTAAAAGTCCTAAATCGATATTGCCGTCATAAAACGCAGGTGGCACCACGGGGTACCCTGACACATCAACCCGCACAAACACCAGTCGTGCTGGCGACTCATTACCATTTACGTCAATTTCAGCCGGCCGAAACGCAACGCCAACTTCAACCAACGGTGGTGTATTCCCCCCCACTGAAATACACAAATGCGGCTCTAGTGAACCGGTGGGAGGTGGAGCACTTAGCTGCGCTACGGCATAAAGTCCCTGCTCTAATTGACTGAAATTAGCGTTAACCTGCGACGCAATAGCGGGCGTGCCATCTTGAAAGACAAAAATATTAGCCGGAAGTAATGGTCCACTATTTGTGCCCGTCAGCGAATTTCCGACACTAAAGGGGGGCAATAATATGGGCAATTCAATAGTGTCAGTGGAATTAATGCTAGGGTCTACGTTAAGAACCGCAGCCAACTCTGGATAAATTTCCGGGTCTAGTGTGCGCCCATCCAGTGGGATATAACCACCGGGGCAAGCCCCAGAGACCACCACAATTTCTCCAACAAGACTGGCTGACCACGCCGCTGGCGCAAGCATAAGTGACAACCCGGCAAGGGCTGACAATGCCAAACGCCGTCCAGCACCACGCGGAAGACGCGCTGCGTGCGTATTATTTTTGCCTAACATAATGACCTCGCTTTCGTCAACTTTTTAGACAAACTAACGTAATACCCCCACGTACGCAAATGCTGCAGTCCTGCTGGTAACGAAAAGCGCAGAGCCAAACGCCATGCTTTGCACCATTGTGGTTTTGTGCCACCACGATCCTGCATCCACACACTGAGGGTACCGAAAACCCAATGAGCACGTTAGGATGGTGCTATTGAACGGTGATTTGCATAAACAGTGATTTGCGATTGTTTCAGCGCGCAACACCACGGAGCCCGTCATGGCGACTCGATACACCGCGTTTATAAGTTACTCACACAAAGACACCGTGTGGGCACGTTGGCTGCAGCGCCAACTTGAGACCTATCGTGTGCCAAAAGCGTTTTCGCACGCGCACAAGACATCGCAAAAATTAGGGAAAGTGTTTCGCGATAGAGACGATTTAGCCAGTGGGCAAAACTTATCGGAGCATTTAACTCAAGCGCTCGAGCACGCTGATAATTTATTGGTTATTTGCTCACCCAGCGCGGCAGTATCGCCTTGGGTCAATCAAGAAATAGAGTACTTTAAATCACTAGGGCGCGGCGATCGTATTTTTTGCTTACTGATTGAGGGCGGCGCTGAATCACTGCCTGTCGCAGTGCAATCGGACAGTTTGGGCAGGCCACTTGAGCCACTTGCCGCTGACCCACGCCGCAATGCTGACGGTAAACGCTTAGCCAAACTCAAAATTATTTCAGGGCTACTAAATACTAACCTCGATCAACTTGTGCGCCGCGAGGCCGTGCGCCAACAGCGCCAACTCATCAGTGTTGCGGCACTGTGTGTCTCAGTATTGGGCATTGGCCTGTGGGCCCTATTTGCCGAGCGTGAAAAGCAATTTCAAATTAACAGCAATATTGAGTCGACGGTGCAACTAACTGAGTATACCGAGCAACAATATAATTACATTGACAAGGCCTCGCTGCGCTTTGTCTCTGAGCTACTTAATCGTTATCTTATTCGCTTTGACACCAGCGAGCTCACTGACGATCAGCGTGTTGCGGTTGCCAACACTTACCGAGTACTGGGCAGAGCAGGCTTTCGGTTGGGTAATACCGCTGCTGCACGGCGTGATTTAGCGCAGTCCAAAGCGCTCTATATTGCGGCCAGCACAAAAAATCCAGGTGACATTACACTGGCTAAAGAACGCGCATTTGCAGATTTTTATTTAGGGCAGACGTATTTGGAAAAGGACGAGTTCGAGCCAGCTAGGGCGCTTTTGGCTAGCTATGCCGAGCAGATCCTGCAGTTATATGATGACCACCCCAATCACGCTGGGCTATTAGCGGAGTCTGTCTATGCCCCCACTGCGCTGCTGGCCATCTCGCTTGAGCAAAGCGCTCGGCTTACGCCCGCACTAAAAAGTGCCATTGATCAGGCAGAAGGGGCCGCCACTGATGCATTGCTGATCGCCCCGAAAAACATCGAATTACTTCAGGCATATTCCTCGGTTATGGAATATGCGGCTGATGGCCACATGAAAAGTTGTCACATTGTTGAGGCGCTGTCGTACCGCGAACGCGCAGTAATAGTGGCGCAAGAGGCACTGGTCCAAGACACTGAAAATCGCGAGTATCAAAAAGACGTTGCAAATGCTTTGTCTGCACTTGCTGACAATCAGTTGAATGTTCTTGACGTAACAGTGGCGCTAAAACACATTATCGAGGCGCGCAACATTATCAAAAATTTATACGCGACTGACCCAGACAACCAATACTTGGCGGGGCAAAATTTAAACTACGCGTTAACGGTTTTAGCTCTGCTCACATACCACCCGGACGTTATGCTGCTAACCCCCACAGATGATCAGCTTGCACTGGACGACCTTGTGGCCGAGCTCAGCTCGCAAGAGGCCTTAACGCGTGCCACGCAAAACAACATAGAGCCAAAGCTGCTGCTTCGACTGGCTAATGCGGCAATGGCAGCGGGCCAACCTGCTCGCGCCAATACCTATAGTCAGCAAATGCTTGCGGCAGTGAAACGGCGTAGCGACGTTGAAATGACGCAGTATTACTCGCTTATATATGCAATACAGCAACGCATTTTGGGCAATACGTTAAGCCCTGAGTTAGCAAAGCAGGTGAGTGCAATGACCCCACAAAACAATGAAAACTGCCAAAGTCGATTTGAACGCTGGATGATTGCGGTGCTCAATAATGCGACTAATGCCGCCAATGGGCACGCCTTTGATCTGTGGCGGCTGGGTGATCGCGGCACAGAAATTGCGTTCTTCTCCCGACAGCTGGGCCTGGTGTTCCCGCCTGAACCAGAGCCGCATGACAGCTAATGCCCATGGCACAATAATGCGCAAGGAAATGTGGCAAGAAATATCGTTCGTTTGCAACGACTGAAAAAGCGCAACCTGTGATTGAACCCCGGTAAAAGCCTTATTAATAGTAAATATATTTTTTAAGCCAAGATAATTCCGCTAGGCGCATGGGGACACCGCCATGTTGCAACAGGTAAAGCGGCTATCTTTATGTCATCTTCCATTTTTTATACATCCGCAAAAAAACGCTTTTACTCACTCGATGTCCACCCGAGCTGCCCTCGAATTTAGTTTCAATGTTGCACCAAGACTCTGCTATCGCCCCTCGCGTACAAAGCTCAGTTATTACAAGCGAGTCTACAATGACCATGCTCAACCGGCAGGGACGCTAGACAATGTCGTGGCGGGAAGTGTTACGCGTGCTCGTTCAGCAATGGACGGCTATGAATGGCATGCTCAACACAGAGAACAAATTTTCAGGGCTATCGCCGGGTCATTCGCGAGCATATCCAGTTCAGTCAACAGAATAAGTGTGGAGATTTACGCTTAACGGGCGGTTTTTTTTGTCCTGTACTTTGCGACCGTATCACCTTGAAATGCCTCGTTGGCATGTTTAGCTCGGCCCTCTCTGACAGCAACTATGCCTTAGCCAAGGAGTAGTCCGTTGAGTCCTGTCACCTGACTCTGGCCCGCCAGTACGTCCCAGTTGGGTAAAACCAGCGGTAAGTCTCTTTCGGGTACACCCATCCACTGTGCGATCTGGGCATATAAGCCATCAACAGCTGTTGTCGGAATTAACCGTCCACGGCCTACATCTAATGGATTGTCTGCTACTAGCTCTGGGAATTCCCCGAAAATTTGGCCCCCTTGAACGGCGCCACCGATGACAATGTTGTTGCCGCCCCAGCCGTGATCGGACCCTTTGCCGTTAGACGTCAGTGTGCGGCCAAAGTCCGAGATCGTAAAACTGGTCACTTGCCCGCCGACACCAAGTTCTTCCATGGCTGTTGTAAATTGGGATAGTCCTTGGTCGAGCGCAGGTAGCATTCTCGCTTGCTCCGACAGCAAATCGGCGTGATGATCCCAACCACCAAAGGTCACGAAAAATGTTTGTCGAGTTACTCCAAGTGCCTCTCTGACACTAATGATCTGTGCTATTCGAGCCATTGCTCGAGAAAAATAGTCGTCACCGAAGTCGGTGTTGAGGGTCGGAGCATCCCGAAGCACCGCGTTAAGTTGTTGACCCGTATCGATAGCCGTTCGCATTTTAGCGGCGTAAGTATTTCGCAGCACATTGTTACTTTCATAGTTGATCAAGGTATCTAGTGCGCTGCTGAATGTTGCGTTATCTGTGTAACCGCCAATTGTACGCACGCCTTCGGATGCGTTGACGCTATAAGCATTTACATTAACACCCGATTGAAACAAGTTATTGCCAGACAGTGAAACATTTGCGGCAAGATCGATTTCTGGATTAGCAGAAAGTAAATAGTCACCGAGCCGACCGCCGAAACCTGTACCGGATCGGCTGTCAGGCCTAGCCGTTTGCCAGCTGGCAATTTGGTCGGCATGAGAAAATAAACCCAGTGGTAAACCACTTGTTCCTGCATCGTAGCTAGCGCGATCTGTAGGTTCGCTTAACGGGCCTATGTTAGCGATAAATGCTGCGGTTCCAGAATTGAAGCGACTTTGGATGCCTGCTAATGCAGGGTGTAGGCCAAAGGTCACGCCGTTATGTTCAGCCATCAATGGCAAGAGGTCGCCTTTACTCAGCGCTAAATCTGAACGTCGCTGCTGATATTGACTATAGGCAGCATCAGACCGAGGAACCACCATATTAAAGCTATCGGCACCACCGGCGAGCAGCACGCACACTATGGATCGATACTCTTGAGCTGCTTGAGATGACGCACTTTAGAACATGCCCCCTGGAAGTGCGGTGCCCAAGCCTGTCGCCCCGGCCATACCAAGGCCAACTTTGAGGAGCTGACGCCTTGAATACTGCGTCATATTGCTTCTCCTATTACAGCTTGATCGGGGGATATCAGTGCTAGATACAGTGCCAGTTGGATCCGCTCCATAGTGTCTAATCCTGCAGCGTCAGTAAGAGTGTCAGTAATAGTAGATCGCGTATGGGCCGGCATCGCGCCGCTAAAAAACAACAATTCGATATGGTTTAACAGGGTCTCGTTATTGTCTGCGACGGAATCAAGTATCGATAGATCAATATTGATCGTGGGGTATCCATTTGGTGCCATATGGGCTGACGCCATACACCCAAGACCATAGCACTTAGCCATGATCCACAGCGAATCACCGGACTTGACCTTGTGATGCCGTGTAGGTTTCCGCCAGGCGCTGTAGGGCGAAATCAAAGGCCTGCATGGCGGTATCGATTTCGTCCTCGGTAATAGTAAAGGGCGGGGCACATTTTATGGTGTTGGGCACAAAGCCCCCCAGAAAGACTCCTTTTTCTGCACAGGCGCCCGAGATAATGGCGTTGGGGTACTGCGTGAGATCGCCACTGAACGCGGTATAGCGGTCGGCTTCCAGTAACGGTGTGCCCTGGTCATTGACAAGGTCCACCGCCAAATACAGCCCGGCTCCCGAGATTCGCCCAATCAGTGGGTGCCGTGCTGCCAGTTGTTCCAGTTGCGCACGCAGGTAGTCACCACGAGCCCTGACGGTGGTGAGAATATCGTTCTCCAGCATATAGGTGAGGGTGCCCACAATACTGGCGCAGACCAATGGGTGCCCGTCCCAGGTACTGCCACTCCACCAGCGGGCCGATTCAAGAAAATCTCCAATGGCATGGTTGACGACCATGCCTCCGGACGGCAGGGAGGAGCCATTAATGCCCTTTCCGACAATCATAATGTCGGGTTCAATGCCATCGGTGAGCTGATAACCAAACCACTCGCCCAGCCGACCGGCGCCACAAAGCACTTCATCGTCGATCCACAAAATACCGTATTGCTGCATTAATCGATAAAGATCGCGGTAGTAGTTTGCATGGGGCATGAGCCCCGCAGCACCGAACATTGGCTCGGTAATAATGGCGGCAATATTTTCCGGGCCACAGGCCCGGATCAACTGCTCAGTGGCGACGAGAGATGGCAGACTGCCATCGGCCTGAAAATCGGTATGCTCCGGGGGTGGTATGGGCAGGAAGCCCGGTGCCGGTACCCCGGGAATATCCCGGACATGGGAAAAGCCGCCCTCCCCGGGGAGCGTGAGGTTGCCACGGTAGCCACGCAAAAACGTCGACCCACTGGCCATGCCATGGAACGAGTGCGCTTGGGTCATGATAAGGGACCTGCCCGTGAACAGTCGTGCCGCCTGAACGGCATTTTCTACCGCCTCGGTTCCCGAGGTTAAAAAGCGCACCCGGGAGGCCCAGGATTTAGGGGCGCCCAGTACATCTTCTATGAGCAGCTTGGCGGCTCGCGCGCGATAGTCGGTGGCCATGCCAAAAAACACGTGGCCATAACGCGACATAGCTTCTTTGATGGCATCGTGGGGGGCGTTGTGGCGGTGGCCCAGTGAGTCGGAGACCAGCTGACTCTGGAAGTCGAGCAAGCGCGCACCATTGGCGAGGGTAATGTAGTTGCCGTCGACCCGTTCAACACCGGTAAAGGTGTATTCTGAGGCAGCCATGGTGTTGTGCAGGTAATAGTTGCGATCCCAGGATTCAATAGCGGCCCAATCGAGCCCTTTATCCGTGTCTGACATACGCGCTCCAACAAGGTTTGGCGTGACAGTCTTCACCTTAAATCTAAACCGCGGTAAGGAAAAGAAGAATTTACGGCGGCGTAGCTGAGCTATTAATCGCTGTAGCTTGTAGATTCATCGTTGGTTTATAGATCGTCGCTATCCGCTAGCGGTGGTGATAAACCCAGGGTGAATGCTCATAAACAGCCCGATGTACGGCTTGCCTATGGGTTGCAAAGCCCTGGTTCAGAACAGGTAAGCGTCGTGTTTTTTTTGGATTAAGATGGTAGAAAACGGTGGTAGAACTGCAGTACTCAAACGGTCTTACCCTACCTAAAAACTCCGGCCATGTGAGGTGTCAATCGTGTCGACATTAACAGACGTTTCTACCGAGCCCACCCTGTACATGAATGGCGACTACCTGCCGTTGTCGGCGGCGCGAATCTCTACCCTAGATCAGGGGTTTCTTTTAAGTGACGGTATTTTTGATGTCGTCTCTGCATGGCAGGGCGTTATTTTTAAATTGGAAGAGCACCTCGATCGCTTCTTCGATTCGGTGAGGGCAGCACGACTGGTAACACGCCTCACGCGGAAGTATAAGAAGTATAAATGGGGTGTCGGGAGTAACTGGTCGTCCAGAAAGTGGTCGTGGAGGCATGAGATCATGGATGCAAGCTCGGGCAGTGCCTGCGGTTAGTACTTGTATTGCTGGTCCTGTAGATCTTTTTTGCTTACCTTTGTAATCCGGCACGAACAATTCTATACCAACGAATTTCTTAGTGGCTTCCCTGCTGATTGAACTCTGTAAATAGTGCGCCGCCTAACTGCTCAATCATAAAGTCCCTAAAAACTCTGATTCGCTCCCGGTTGCGCAAATCCGGGTGGCTGAGCAGCCACACCCCCTGGTCAAATTGGTACAGCGCCGGTGATACCGCCTGCAACTGGTGTGTTTTTGGGAGTCGTAACGGGGATAACAAGCTGATTCCCATCCCTGCATTTACCGCTTCAAACAGTTCATTGTAGCTGTTGGTTCGCAACACGATTCGCGCGTTGGGTATTTCGCGTTTCAGTGCAGGTTCCATATTCAGCAAGCTATCGTCATTGTGCCAAACCAGCCAATCATATTCAGCCAGATTCCGCGTTCCAGCCGCTTCAAGATAGGTACGACTACCGAATATATTCATGGGGAGTTGACCAAGCTTGTGGGCGACCAAGTCTTGCGGCGGATCATTCGTCAGACGAATGGCAACATCGGCCTCCATCCGAGCTATTTCGCTCCGCTCACCGCCTGCGGTCAGCACCAGATCGATGTCTGGATAGCGGTGGTGGAAAGCAGCCAGCAATGGGGCCAGATTCAATAGACCACTGCTGGGCTTGCTGATTTTCAGGGTGCCACGCAGTTCGGCCTCACTACCGCTGAAGACACCCTGGATCTGATGTATCTCACGTTCAATCTGAGCAGCGTGCTTTTTTAGGGCAATCCCATCGTCAGTTAACTGATAACCGTTATTGAGACGATCAAACAAGCGGACGTCGAGTTGCTGCTCCAGCTTTTCCAGGCGCCGGGCAACCGTTGAATGATTGACGCGCAGCTGCTTGGCCGCGCCACTCAAGGAGCCGGTGCGCGCTACTGCCAGAAAGTACTCTAAATGACCCCAATCCATTTGTGCATATTCGCACGATGGTTATGCGATTGTCGATAGTTTACGCATAACAAAACAGGGGCTAGACTACTGCACATTCCATAAATGAACCCACTCCCTTCTAACTTGAACAGGGCTGCAACATGAAAGCGAAATTAATCAAAATTGTAGGCGGTATAGTCCTCGGACTCGCTCTATTAGTCCTGGCGCTGCCAACGATTTTGCACAAGGCTGGTTTGCACCCTGAATATAATGGCGAAGCAGTGCAACTACCCGCAGGTAAACGAGCGTTGATTATTGCGACCAACCAGGCGGTTTTGTCTGCCCCTGGTGAGACCACTGGCGATGCCACCGGCGTGATGGCCTCAGAGATGACCCATCCCTACTATAACTTTCTCGATGCGGGAATGCAGGTTGATATCGCAAGCATCAAGGGCGGAAGAATACCCGTGGACCCACAGACATTGAACCGGGTGATAAAAACGCCCGAAGATGACCGCTTTATGGCTGACCCTGTGTTGCTCGCCAAGGTTGCAAACTCAATGATGGTAGCAGATGTAGACTTCACCCAATACGACGTTATCTTTATGTCCGGGGGTTGGGGCGCGGCCTATGACCTTGGATTTTCA
>CAWUXF010000085.1:0-21548 GCA_963926325.1 uncultured Luminiphilus sp.
CAATATTCATCAGGTGAAGGACTTGGCAGATGCAGAGGCTTATATCGGTCGTTTAAATAATGTCGCACTATATTTTGATGAAGTTATCGAGCAGCTGAACATCCGCACCGAAGAAGGTTTTATGTTGGTGGAATGGATGTACCCAATAATCCTAGAGGCCGCAGGGAATATTATCGCAGGCGCACCGTTTGATGACAGCGATGAAGATTCTGCAATTTGGGGAGACTTTCAGGCAAAAGTTGCCGCACTCGAGCTTGAGGATGCTGAGAAACAACGACTATTAAGCGCCGCAAAAACTGCGTTGATCGAGGTGGTAGAGCCTGCCTACGGACGTCTTAGGGCAACGATTCAGGCGCAGAGTCAAGGTGCTGATAGTGATGATGGTGTCTGGCGCTTTAAAAATGGTGACGCCTTTTATCAAACCTTATTGAAGTGGTACACAACAACCGATCTCACGGCTGATGAGGTGCATGAGCTGGGTCTAGCGAACGTTACACGTATTCATGGCGAGATGCGTACGGTGATGGCACAGATTGGTTTCGAGGGTACATTGCAGGAATTCTTTGTATCGGTTCGCGAAAATCCCGAACTGCGTTTTGATAATACCGATGAGGGGCGTGAGGCATATCTTACTGCGGCGCGTGATGCCATCGATGCAATGCAGGTACAGCTACCAGAGTTTTTTGGCATCCTGCCGACCTCTGAACTGACCGTTAAGCGTGTTGAGGCATTTCGGGAAAAGAGTGCAGGCAAGGCTTTTTATCAGGGACCACCACCGGATGGCTCTCGTCCAGGTATTTACTATGCCAACCTCTACGACATGGATTCCATGCCTAGGAGCGATATCGAAGCCCTTGCGTTCCATGAAGGTTTACCAGGGCATCACTTGCAGCTGTCGATCTCTGCCGAATTAAAAGATGTACCTGAATTTCAGCGGCTTTCTAGATTTACGGCCTTTAGTGAAGGCTGGGGCTTGTATTCAGAGTATTTGGCTAAAGAAATGGGGTTTTATCAGGACCCTTATTCAGAGTTTGGTCGTTTAAGTATGGAGTTATGGCGTGCTGCGCGTTTGGTGGTAGACACCGGCTTACATTCAAAACGTTGGACGCGTGAAGAGGCCATCGTTTATCTCGTTGCCAATACACCTAATGCAGAATCAGATTGCACTAAAGCTATTGAGCGTTACATTGCGATGCCAGGTCAGGCAACGGCATATATGATAGGCAAAATCCGTATTTTGGAACTACGTGAAATGGCAAAAGAGGCATTGGGCGATCAGTTTGATATTCGTGAGTTCCACGACACGGTATTAAAAAATGGCGCAGTTCCTTTGGCTATTCTTGAAGAGAACGTGAAGGCGATGATTGCGCAAAAGCAATCGGCGAGCTAACACGTTGTGGCGCGAAGCCGGTCTATATCGGCTGTACAGATTACTCAGTTAAGACGGCGGCACTGTTTACAGGCCGCCGTTTTTTTTGGCTAGTTTTAACTAAAAGTCGGCAGACGTTATAAACCTTACTTTTTTATGATGCGTCTGAAAATACGCATGAAGAACGCAATAAACAGACCACAGTCTAAATTTCTGCCTTATTTTTAGTTAAGAAATCCAGGTAGACAACTGTGAATACTATGAGTGATCCTGTCTCAAGGATGATGCTTAAGTCGCTCATTTGGCTGTTGAAAAAAAGACTAACCTTCTTGGATGTCAGCACTCAGTGTGATGATCGAAGACATTGAATTGGTGATCATGCAATTCTCTTCGGCTTTATGTAATAGCTTGCCGACTTTGTCATGATCGCTGCCGCTGGGTAGTGTGAGCTTTACTTTAAGTGCCACTTCGGTAAAGCGTGTCACGCGCTCTATGCGGTCAAGCGTGCCAGTTGCCACACAGTTAATATCTTGCCATTCGAGCCTAGAGCCGCGTGCAATAGCACGAAATGTAAGAACGAAACAGTCGGCTACTGCGGCCATTAGTAATGCTTCAGGTGTCCACTGATCACCAGGGCCACCGAACTCTGCTGGTGCGTCGGTAGTGATGTCGTGGACGTCTACGCTACTTACGGCAACATGACTTATGCTTGTGGTGCTTTGTGCTGTGGCTGTGTAGTAATGTGGTAGCTCTTGCATGGTGATATCCTAGGTTTGCTAATGCATGAATCTTTTAGCTTAGCCCTGAAACGATAGTGTCGCCATGACTGCTTTGCTTACATGAGGCCGGCCGGTGCCAGCATTGTAGTACTATGGTTGTAATGTGTGGGCTCGGGCATTTCCCACAGTTGCGGCTGTGTCGGAATGTCATCATCACTGGGTAAAGTAATACCGAGTACTTGCTTGCCGGCTCTTTGTTTTAATATGTCGACACTGCGATAGCCACTCATTTTCACGCGCAAACTGGCGGGTGTATGTTGATCGGCGACTGATGTGGCGCGGAAAAATATTGCGAGCGTATCGTTTTCTGCTGCGGCCAGCTGTAGTTTACGCAGCTCGCTGTAGCGATAATCGCTGGCGCCGAGCCAGCTGAAAACGACGCTACAGGTACTACTGCGCAATGCCTGTTCTGTCGCCCAGAGTAGATCTTCACGATTTTTAGGGTGCACCATTAGTACTTGTTGTGTATCAATGCCTCTGGCCGCGAGTAGGGGGGCGTAAGGTGTATAGGGCGGTGCGATAAAGGCTTGCCAGCGACCCTGTTCACTGAGTTTTTCCATGGTAGGGAGAAAAAGTCCCATAGCGCCCATGCCGCAGCTATCTGTGAGTACTTCTATGCTACCGCGCTGTGGCCAGCCGCCAAGCTTGATAGCTTGGTCGAGTGATTTAAAGCCTGTAGACATGGCGTCGACACCGTGCCAATCACTATTGGCAGGCGTTAATCCAAAGCCATTGCTGTGTGCACTGTCGAAGCCGCGCCAGGTATCTGATCGGCTAATGATGTGTTGCAGTGGATCGTTCATGGTGGCCTCCGCTATTGTGCTATTACCGCGCCGCGATTGGCGGCAAGGGGTGACTGTCGTGTTTTTTAGTGGCAGTCAAAATACTGTATAAATAAACAGTACCAGTAATCGAGAAGAATGCAAGTGAGGTTTTTACGGTGAGTCGTAAAAGACGACAGGTACATCGCTCGGCGTTATCAGAGAGGCGTTTTCGCCGCTACTTCCCCGCGAGTATTTTTTCGAGTCTCGGTAGCTGGATGCTGCGATTTTTATTGGGCTGGAGCGCTTGGGACCTAACCGGTTCAGCGACCTGGGTCGGTATTGTCGCGGGCTTGATGTTAGTGCCCACATTCGTTTTATCACCCTATTTTGGTGTGTTGTCAGATCGTATGAATCCCCGCCATGGCTTGATGGTGTCGATGTTGGTTCATGCTGGAATCAGTCTGACGGGTGGTCTTGCCAGTCTTTTTGATAGCTATTCCCTGACGACACTATTGATCCTTGCCTTTGCCATGGGGGCGGTAACTTCGGGACACACACCGATGCGTTTGGCGCTGGTGCCCTTGTTGGTTAGTCGCGAAGCGCTACCCAGCGCAGTGGGTATGGGTGCAATGACCTTCAATACGGCGCGCATTATTGGCCCGGCGGTAGGCGCGGCCTCGATGAGCTGGCTGGGCACCGGTGCTGCATATTTGATCTCGGTGCTGATGTTTTTGTTCTCGCTGGCCGTGCTGATTAGCTTAAGGCGGGTGGGTGCGCGCGATGCTCGGCCTAGAGAGGCACTGGCGGATCAGTTTCGCGCCGGTATGGCCTATGCTCGAGGGCATGCCGGTATCCGCTTGGTGTTTGCTTTCACCGTTGTTAACGGACTGATTGGGCGAACGGTTATTGAGCTGCTACCAGCGGTCTCTGGACAGATACTCAGCGGCGACTCTAAAGCATTGGCTACACTCACAGCATGCGCCGGTGTGGGATCAATTATTGGCGGCTTGATCGTCAGTCGACAAAGTGCAGATCTGATGCGTATTTTTAGGTTAATTGCCGCGGGCTTATTGTTTGCCACACTGACGCTTTTAACTATCCAATGGTGCGATACGCTGCCCCGGTTAGGTGCGTTTATTGGCTTGCTCAGCTTGACAGTGACCATGGCAGGTATTGGTTGTCAGACAATGACACATCTGATGGTGGCAGAACCCTATCGTGGTCGTGTATTGAGCTTGTGGACAGTACTGGCGATGGGGGCGCCGGCGGTCAGTGCCGCTGCGATGGGCGCGTTAGCCGATCTAGTTGGTTTTCCCTCGGTGCTGGCTATCGCTGGACTGCTCGGAATATTGGCCATCGTCTGGCTGTATGCTCAGCGCGCCGTGGTCACTGAACCGGCTTAGTGTATTAGGCTCCGGTCTGTTTCACACCGAGTGCGAGTTCGGCGACTATACTCTCAAGGTGATCCCAAGGATCCCCGTCGGCAAAGCCTTTAACACTGCCATCTACGGCATAGGCAAGTGATTGCAGGCGGTCTAGACTACTCCGGGTGTGGCGTTGCAATGCCCTTTGTATCAGTCCGGTACGATTTTTCCATACGCCGCGTTGGTTCATTGCCTGCGATATGGGGACGCCTTGTCGTTGATCCTCGGCCAGTGTGGCCAGCAACTTGATATCGCGGACGAGCGTCCAGAGCACAACCGGGGGTTGCGTGGACTCGGCCTGTAAGCCCCGCAGTGTACGCAGCGCACCTTGAGCATCGCCGGCCAACGCAGTATCGACCAAGCCAAAGGTGTTATAGCGCGCATTAGCGATGACCGCATCGATTACTGCTTGTGCCGTTACCTGGGTGCCTGTAATGAGTAGTTTGAGCTTTTCGACTTCTTGCACAGCAGCCAAAAGATTACCTTCAACGCGCTCAGCCAGTATTTGTACAGCATCTTGATCGGCCTGCAGTCCCGCTGCTTTTAAACGTTGCATTAGCCATCGAGGTAGTTCGTTAGCGCTAATCGGCCAGACAGTAATAACAGCGCCGGCCTTATCTAGCGCTGTGTACCACTTACTCTTTTGTGACTGGCGATCAATTTTACCGGCTACGATTAGTAATATGTCGTCAGTTTCCATCGCCAAATATTCAGCAATCGCTTTACTACCTTCGGCCCCAGGTTTGCCGCTGGGTAGACGCACTTCGATGAGTTTATGGTCGGCGAATAACGACAGCGCGCCGCCGCTTTGCAGCAGCGCCTGCCAGTCGCCAGCTTTGGATATTTCTATGACTTCTCGCTCTGCGCAACCGGCAGCCCTAGCGGCAGCTCGAATCGCATCGGCGCACTCTTGAACGATGAGAATTTCTTCTCCCGACACCAAATAACAACGCTGAACACTGTGTTGCTTAAGTTGCTGTCCGAGTTGCTCGGGTTTGATTTGCATTATTCGGCAAGACTATTGTTTAGACGACGAACAATTTGAACAGCCAGGTCGCGACGCATTTCTTCGCGAAATAAACGGATTTCTTCCGTTTTGCCAGTCACGTTCCTTGGGTCGTTTAGCATCTGCCGTACCACCTGAACTTGCGTTTCAATAATGTGTTCTTGCTGGTCTTGGTGGGCTGAAAACACAGTGCTTAATCTAAGTTCAATCTCGGCTGCCCGAGCCTGTGCTGTGAGCGACAAATTGCGTTGCGTAAATTGCTCGACACCTAACTTTACATTTAATACATCGGCACCTGGTGTCGCGATCGCAACGCCGGCAAGCGAAAGTTGTTGCAGCAGTGCCGAGGTGAGCTCACTGCGCGGTTCTGCACTGATTACCGCGACTTGCATGCCACTTAAAGTACCTTTGCCGTCGTCCTGGCTGCCCTTGAGCTGGAAGCCACATCCAGATATCACGAGCATCGATGACAAGAGCAGACTGAAACGCAGTGTACTTATAGACATAGTTAATTCGCTACAATATTGACCAGTTTACCTGGTACGACAATGACTTTACGGACGCTGAGCCCTTCGAGGAAGCGCAGCACATTTTCGTGCGCGAGCGCTGCAGCTTCAACCGCGGCTTTGTCGGCGCTAGCAGAGACTGTCAGCTTAGCGCGGACTTTACCGTTGACTTGTACAACAATCTCAATTTCATCCCGCGTTAATGCCTGATCATCAACGGTGGGCCAGCCGGCGTCAAGAATATTACCGCCGGTCAGCGCCGACCATAAATGCTCTGTCACATGAGGCACGATTGGGCACAGCATTTGCAATGCTGCTCGCAAGGCTTCATCGACGACTGCGCGGTTGCTGGGGCTATCACCTTCGAGTTTTATTACCTCATTGCACAGCTCCATAACTGCAGCGATAGCGGTATTGAAGGTTTGCCGCCGGCCATAATCATCGTCAACTTTGGCAATTGTTTCATGGGTTTTACGGCGTAAATCTTTTTGTGCTTTGTTGAGATTGGCGACGATCAGCGCATCGGTAGGACCTTGGGACATATGCGCATTGACAAGCCGCCACAAGCGCTTCAAGAAGCGATTAGCACCTTCTACGCCCGAGTCAGACCACTCTAATGACTGCTCTGGTGGTGCCGCAAACATACTAAACAAACGTACTGTGTCGGCACCATAACGATCGATTAGCGCCTGAGGATCAACGGTGTTGCCTTTTGATTTCGACATTTTGGCACCATCTTTTAGCACCATGCCTTGCGTAAGCAGTCGTTTAAATGGCTCGTCGGTTTTGACGAGGCCTTCATCGCGCATCAGTTTGTGAACAAAGCGTGCGTAGAGAAGATGCAATATGGCGTGCTCAATACCGCCAACATATTGATCGACTTCCAGCCAGTAATCGGCCTCATTATCGAGCATCGACTTGTCGTTATTGGCTGCGGTGTAGCGCGCGTAATACCAGCTCGACTCCATGAAGGTATCGAAAGTGTCGGTTTCGCGAGTCGCTGCATTGCCGCATTTGGGACAGTTGGTCTCATAAAATTCGGGCATTTTTTTGATGGGCGAGCCAACACCTTCAAAGGCAACATCTGTCGGTAGTACTACCGGTAAATCTTGTTCTGGTACGGGTACCGCGCCGCAATCATTGCAGTTGATCACCGGGATTGGTGCGCCCCAATAGCGCTGGCGAGATACGCCCCAGTCTCGTAGGCGGAAGTTAACCGTGCGCTCGCCAAGTCCTTTGTCTTCTAGCGCAGCAACGATGGCATCAAAGGCTGCATCAAAGTCGAGACCATCAAACTCTCCGGAATTAATGAGTGCATGTTTCTCTGTGTAGGCGGCGCAGCTTAAATCGGCCGGCTTGTCATCGCTCCCTGCAATCACCTGCTGGATGGGTAGGCTGTACTTTTGCGCAAACTCCCAGTCACGCTGGTCGTGTCCCGGCACTGACATCACCGCACCAGAGCCGTAGCTCATTAACACAAAGTTGGCGACCCATATTGGAATGGGCTCACCTGTTAACGGATGGATGGCTGTGGCGCCCGTATCCATGCCACGCTTTTCCATTGTGGCCATATCTGCTTCGGCGACTTTTATTGTAGAGATCTCATTAATAAATGTAGCTAGCGGAATATTTTTAGTGGCGGCTTGCTGCGCAATCGGATGCTGCGGTGCCACTGCTAAATAGGTGGCACCCATCAGCGTATCGGGACGAGTTGTGTAGACTTCGAGGGCTTCACTTTGCTCGCGTTCAAAGCGAATGTTGGCGCCCTCAGAGCGTCCAATCCAGTTGCGCTGCATGGCCACAACCTGTTCGGGCCAGTCGGTTAATTTGTCTAGATCGTCTAAAAGCTGTTGGGCATAGTCGGTGATTTTAATAAACCACTGGTTAATCGCTCTGCGCTCGACCGGCGTATCGCAGCGCCAACATTTGCCATCGACAACTTGTTCATTGGCGAGCACGGTTTTATCAGTCTCACACCAATTAACATCAGCTTTTTTCTTGTAGGCTAAACCTTTGTCCATGAGCTTAGTGAAAAACCACTGTTCCCAGCGATAGTAATCGGGGTTGCAGGTAGTAACCTCGCGGCGCCAATCATAGGCAAAACCTAATCGAGATAACTGACGCCGCATGTCGGCAATATTGCTTAAAGTCCAATCTGCGGGGGGCACATTGTTTTGGATTGCCGCATTTTCAGCGGGCAGACCAAATGCATCCCATCCCATAGGCTGCAATACATTTTTACCTTGCATGCGCTGGTAGCGGGCAATCACATCGGCGATCGTGTAATTGCGTACATGCCCCATGTGTAGTTTGCCGCTGGGGTATGGAAACATTGCCAGGCAGTAGAATTTCTCGCGACTTGGATCCATGTCGGCGGCAAAAGCTTGGCTTTCCTGCCACTGGTTTTGTACGGCGAGCTCAATAGCTTCTGGTTGATATTCTTGATTCATAGTTCTCAAATTCAGATGTTCGCTACCTTACTCAGTAACGACTTGGGTGGATATTAAAGGCTGCAGTTTACCAGTAACCGGGGGTCAGCGGCGCGCTTGTCGCAAGCAGATCACGAGGAAAATCACACACAGCCCCCACACTGGCCAGCTACCTGTCGCCATAAACGGTGTATTACCCGTCCGCGGTTGTATTGAGCCGAAGACAGTGCTTTCGACAAACTGTGCGCTTTGTACGCGTAAATTTCCTTTGTGATCGATGATGGCCGACACCCCGTTATTGGCGCCGCGCAACATATCTCGATCGGTTTCAATAGCGCGAAAGCGTGCCATCTGAAGATGCTGCAATGGGCCGATAGAACGCCCAAACCAGCTATCATTGCTAACGGTGACTAAAAAGTCGGCGCCTCTGCTGTTGCTGGCGACAAAGTCGGGGTACACCACCTCGTAACAGATGAAGGTGGCAACCTGTAGTTCGCCTGCGGTGAGCATCGCCTGTTGTGAGGTGCCTGCGACAAAATTCGACATGGGCAAGTCAAAAAAGTCGATCAAACCGCGCAACCAATTTTCCAGTGGAACATATTCACCAAACGGCACGAGTTTTTGCTTGTGGTAAATACCCTCACCATTGCCGAGCGCTAATATACTGTTGTGGAAGCCACTGTCGTCGCGCGAGGGAATGCCCGTGATTAATGTGCTGTTATGCGCTTGCGCTCGTTGTGAGATGTCATCCAGATAGGGCTCGATACGCTGGCGAAAAGCCGGCAGGGCAGACTCAGGCCAAATAATGAGATCGTTGTCAGCGTAGAGCGGGTCAGTGGCGGTGCGAAATTGCTGCAGAATTTTGCGAAATTCACGCCGATCCCATTTTTGTTCAAGCGGTATATTTGGTTGATAAATTGCCGCTTGCAAGATTTCACCTCGCGGCGCTGTCCAGTCGTGATGTTGAAGTACCTTGCCGCCCATTAATGAGATGAGTAAAAGTGCGAGCCAGCCTGTTAGTGCTTGGCGTCGGAATTTGGGCAGGATCAGTGCGCTAACAGGCAGGCTGCCCAGTAAAACAAGCACCATGGATAAACCAAAAACCCCGCTGATTGGTGCCCAGCCTGCGAGTGGTGTGTCGATGGCGCCATAGCCTGAATACAGCCACGGGAAGCCGGTTAATAGCCATGCACGTAAACCTTCAAAAAGCACCCACAATGCAGGAAACGCCAAGCTTGGTGCAAAGTTACTATGAGCCAGAAAACGTTTGTAAAGCCAGCTTTGGATGCCAAATAATAGGGCGAGTCCAGCGCAGAATATGAATGTCAGAAAGGCTGCCAGTAGTGGAGAGGCTCGCCCGAAAACGTTAATGCTAACGTAGACCCAAGAGGCGCCAGCAACAAAAAATCCAAGGCCGTAGAGCCAGCCGGTAATAAAACCAGAGGTTTGGGTGGTGCGGTGCAACAACCAAAGCAGTAAACCCATGCTGATCGGTATTGCCGGCCAAAGTTGCCATGGCGCTAGGCCAAGTACAAATATTGCGCCGGCGACGATTGATAGCAATCCATAGGCGACGCGATGTTGCCAGCCCATGGCTTATTCCTCGTCGGAGAGAGGGGTAACTCGCATGCTATAGAGCTTGCGCTGGTCGGCATTGATGATTTTAAACTCAAAGCCGTTAAAGCGAGTCACTTCGTTGCGTGCAGGCATGTGTCCAAAGGCGTTGATAACCAAGCCGCCGATAGTGTCGAATTCGTCATCGCTGAACGTGACTTCAAAAAACTCGTTGAAATCATCGATTTCAGTGAGCGCTTGGACGAAATAGTCGCTATCTGAAAGTCGACGAATATTGAGACCATCTTCAGCGTCAGTTTCATCCTCAATTTCGCCAACAATTTCTTCTAGGACATCTTCAATGGTGACCAGGCCTGCGACACCCCCATATTCATCGATAACAATCGCCATATGGTTTCGATTTTGGCGGAACTCGCGCAGTAGCACGTTTAGTCTTTTGCTCTCAGGTACTATCACCGCAGGGCGCATAATCTTGCGGAGATCAAAGTCCTCATCACGGCTTAAAATGAGTGGCAGTAGGTCCTTGGCCAGTAAAATGCCGACGATATCATCGGGATTATCTCCAATCATAGGATAGCGCGAGTGCGCCGCATGAATAATTTGTGGCAAAACCTCATCTATTTGTGCGTCTGCCTTAATCGATACCAATTGCGCACGAGGAATCATGATATCTCGAGCCTGCATATCGCTGACTGACAGCGCGCCTTCCATAATGCTGCGTGCATCATGATCAATAACATCATTCTCAGTTGCGAGACTCAGTACGCCTTCTAAGTCGGCCTTGGTCTGAGGCACCCCTGACAGAAAGTGTGCGAGCCTTTCCAGCCACGAGCGCTCTTCTATGTCATTTTGATGTGGTTCGTTCACAGTGCCTCTTCTTTTGGGTTTTCAGCAGTTGATTGATATGGATCGTTAAAGCCAAGTTTGCTCAGAATCTTTATTTCCAGCGCTTCCATGACTGTAGCCTCATCATCGTCGATGTGGTCATGCCCCAATAAATGTAATGTGCCATGGATAGTAAGGTGTGCCCAGTGCGCCGCTAGCGCTTTGTTTTGTTGCTGGGCTTCTCGCACAACAACGGGGGCGGCAATAACGATGTCACCAAGTAGCTCGGCGTCGACACCTGTCGGTAGATCGGCGGGAAACGAAAGCACATTGGTCGGGCCAGTGTTGCCGCGATAGGTGGTGTTGAGTACTGTCATTTCGGCATTGTCAGTAATGCGAATACTCACCTCGGGCGCTTGAAGCGTTTGCCTGACCTCGGCGCCGAGCAGTGCGCCTAGCACCCAGCGTTTAAAGTCTTCGTCGCCAGGCGCCTCGACGCCCTTGAGGCGGTCAATATAAATCAGCGGAATCATGCTTGCGGACCACTGTGTCTTTGGTCGCCATCGCCAAGTTTATCCTCGTGGCTGTCATAGGCAGCGACAACCCGTTGCACCAGCGGGTGTCGGACAACATCTTTATTGGCAAACCAGGTAAATGTTATGCCCTCTACATTTTCAAGAACCTGTGACGCGTGGGTCAGTCCAGAATGTTGACCTCGTGGCAAATCAATTTGGCTCGCATCCCCGGTAATGACCGCAGTTGATCCAAAGCCGATGCGCGTCAGAAACATCTTCATTTGCTCTCGCGTGGTGTTCTGCGCCTCGTCGAGAATGATGAAGGCGTTATTGAGTGTGCGTCCGCGCATAAATGCGAGGGGCGCAACTTCAATAATATTGCGCTCAATAAACTTGGTGACGGTCTCAAAGCCGAGCATTTCGTAAAGCGCGTTATAGAGTGGGCGTAAATAAGGGTCCACCTTTTGGCTGAGGTCACCAGGTAAAAACCCCAGGCGCTCGCCCGCTTCTACAGCCGGGCGGACCAATAGAATGCGCCGAACATCTTCATCCATAAGTGCCTGCACTGCGCAGGCCACCGCTAAATAGGTCTTGCCGGTCCCCGCTGGGCCGATACCAAAGTTAATGTCATGTCGATCAATCGCCTTAACATAACTAATTTGGTTGCGTCCGCGGGGTCGTATGTTGCCGCGCTTGGTACGGATAACGAGACTGTTAGCTGAGTCTTCCTCTTCACTGGGTTCAGGATTGCGCACTGTAAGTGTTTCTAGGTCAGACTGTTGCATCTGCAGATGGATTGTCTCGGGGGTCAGACCAACGCCGCGCTGGACGTCTTGATACAAAACGTTGAGCAGTATCGCCGTGCTACTGGCGGCAGGCTCTGGGCCGTCAACAGTAAAGTGATTGCTGCGGTTACGAATGATTACCCCGAGTCGACGTTCAATTTGTCGCAAATGGCCATTGAGTTGGCCACAGAGCATGGCCAAATGGCGGGTGTCGTTAGGCTCAAGAGTGAAGCTCAGCTGTATTATCGGCTCGGGGTCGGGCTCGCTTTCGTTATCCAACGGGACTGTAACCGCTCTGTGCAAGGGTGAAGCTCTGAAGATACAAGGGATTTTCCTAGAGTCAACTAGCAGTATTGAGTTGTAGTGAGGGACTTACGCAGGTGCTAATACACCGCGCAGCGAATTGGTGTAAGCATCGACAATGTCTACATCAGCAAATTCGCCGATTAAACGGCTATCTGTGCAGGCAAAATTCACTACGCGATTGTTCTCTGTCCGACCAGATAACTGGCCAGGATCTTTTTTAGCTACGCCAGTCACGAGAATTCGCTGTTGTGTCCCAATCATTTTTGTACTGATGTCGCGTGCTTGTTGTGCAATACGGCCTTGCAGAATTTGCAGACGCTGTTTCTTTTCTGATTCGGGTGTAGCGTCAGGTAAATCTGATGCCGGCGTGCCTGGCCGCGCACTGTAAATAAAGCTAAAGGAATTATCGAAGCCAATTTCGTCTATCAGTTTCATCGTGGCTGCAAAGTCGTCTTCACTTTCCCCTGGGAAACCAATAATAAAGTCCGATGACATCGATATATTGGGACGAATGCGACGTAGGGCGCGAATTTTGGCTTTGTACTCAAGTACTGTATGGCCACGCTTCATCGCCATTAAAATGCGATCAGAGCCGCTTTGAACCGGGAGATGTAAGTGGTCTACCAATGCGGGAATATCGGCATAAGCGGCGATAAGTGCGTCGCTAAACTCAACTGGATGCGATGTCGTGTAGCGGATTCGCTCAATGCCTGGTACTAAATTAACGAGATACAACAGGTCGGCGAAATCTGCGACTTCAGTCAAATGGTTTAGGCCACGGTATGCATTGACGTTCTGCCCCAATAAATTGACCTCTTTAACACCTTTGTCGGCTAGGCCTGCAATCTCTGCGATGACGTCGTCTACTGGGCGCGAAACCTCTTCGCCGCGGGTATAGGGTACAACGCAAAAAGTACAGTACTTACTGCAGCCCTCCATGATCGAAACAAATGCTGTGGGACCGTCGACCTTGGCTTCCGGTAGCCGATCGAATTTCTCAATTTCGGGAAAGCTAACGTCTACTACTATCGGCTCGCCACCCCGTCTGCTGTCGATCATTTCAGGTAATCGATGCAGCGTTTGTGGTCCAAAAATAAGGTCTACAAAAGGCGCTCGCTTACCGATTTCGGCGCCTTCCTGACTGGCAACGCAACCGCCTACACCAATGATTAGATTCGGATTGGCCTTTTTAAGATGCTTCCAGCGGCCCAGCTGATGGAAGACTTTTTCCTGGGCTTTTTCTCGAATAGAGCAGGTGTTTAGCAGCAATACATCAGCGTCTTCAGCGTTGTCGGTTGCCACCAGGCCATGACTTTCACCCAGCAAATCTGCCATCCGCGCCGAGTCGTACTCGTTCATTTGGCAGCCATGGGTTTTTACAAAAAGCTTCTTGGGGGTGGCTTGAGTCACGGCTGGTTTACTGTCGCTGATTTCAAAAGGGTCGAAAGTATAGCTTGCTTTGTTGGCACTGCCGAGTATTTGACTGGTATCAGGGGCGAAAAGTGGTACCATTCCGCCCCTTTTGTTGGTAATCCCCCCATCGTTATTTAAAACCGGTGCGTATAATTGGCACGTCAGTGGTATGTGGCGTTGATGTGGAAGAGTTCAGCTGCGCAATGCCTTCTAAAAAATAGAGGCGATGAATACCCTGTTTACAGCTTTGAGCGTTCAGTTGCTCCGAGTCTCAATAGTCCCGAGGAATCAATGGCAGTACAGCCGGTCTACAAGGTAATTTTCCACAACGGAAACCAGGTTTTTGAGGTGTTCGCTCGTCAGATTTATCAGAGTGATATGTGGGGTTTTATCGAGATAGAAGAAATGCTGTTCGGAGAGCGCTCACAAATTGTTGTCGATCCGGGTGAGGAGAAAATCAAGAAGGAATTTGCCGGGGTAAAACGTAGTTATATCCCGCTGCAGTCTGTTATTCGTATCGATGAAGTCGAAAAAGAAGGTCCCGCAAAAGTGAGTGACACTGCTGCGACCGAATCCTCAAGTAAAATTGCTAAATTTCCACGCATCAATATGCCGGCGCCATCAATCCCGGTAGACGAGTAACTCGCTCGATTAGCTGTTTTGATTCCGATGATGTGTCGCTAAATGTATGTTGTAGGTTGAACTCGTGCCTCTGCGCCCCCACTTTTCTTTCATTGCCGCAGCGTTTTGTAGCGGTTTAGTGGGAGAGTTAGGTGAGCAAAGAGAGAGAAGACGATAGCAAGCAGGCACCAACAGAGCTTGATGACGTTAAAGCGCAAGTCAGCCGTGCACCGGCGCTCGCCGACGATGTGCTGCCCGACACCCTAGTTTTATTACCGCTTCCTGGACGGCCATTTTTTCCCGGACAGGTCCAGCCTATTGCCCTTGATCCCGTGAAGTGGAAAACCACACTAGAGGCGCTCGATCAGCAGGGCAGCGGTGTCTTAGGGTTGGCCTATGTCGGTGACCAAAATCCCCCGGAGGCGAGTATCGGTGAGTTCCCAGAGATGGGGTGTGCGGTGCGTCTACATAAGCCGCCGGCGATGTCAGAGGAACCGGGTCAGTTTCTTGCGCAGGGTCTGCGGCGTTTTCGCGTCGTGCGCTGGCTTAATCGCGAAGCGCCGTTTATCGCCCAAGTGGAGTACCCGAGCGCTAAGGGAGATAAGGATAGCGATGAAATTAAAGCCTACGGTATGGCTGTGATTGCCGCGATTAAAGAGCTGTTGCCGTTAAATCCACTTTACAGCCAAGAGCTCAAACAGTATCTGGGTAACTTCAATCCTAATCAGCCGAGTATGCTGGCCGATTTCTCGGCGGCTATGACTACCGCCAATGGCGACAAATTACAGGATATTCTTTCGACCTTATCTTTGCGTTCTCGAATGTCTAAAGTACTAGAGTTGCTCAAACGAGAAAAAGAAATTGCAGCGCTGCAGGGTCAGATTAGTAGTCAGGTTAACGACAAAGTCTCGAACACACAGCGCGAATTTTTCCTTCGTGAGCAAATGAAAGTCATTCAGCAAGAGCTGGGCCTTTCAAAGGATGATCGAACTACCGACGCTGAGCGCTTTGAGGCACGTCTTGAGCATTTGAATCCACCCGAGAAAGTTTCAACGCGCATTAAAGACGAATTAAATAAGTTACGAGTTTTGGAATCGGGATCACCGGAATACGCGGTGACGCGAAATTATCTCGACTGGCTCACATTGGTACCCTGGGGTGTTCAGTCAGTCGACAAACTTGACCTGAATCATGCTCGTAGCACGCTCAACGCACACCACAATGGTCTTGATGACGTAAAAGCGCGTATTGTCGAATTCTTGGCGGTAGGTGCTTTTAAACAGCAAGTCGACGGCTCTATTTTATTATTAGTTGGCCCGCCAGGTGTCGGTAAGACAAGTATTGGCCGCTCAATTGCCGATGCGCTGGGACGTAAGTTTTATCGCTTCAGCCTTGGCGGTATGCGCGATGAGGCTGAAATTAAGGGCCATCGCCGCACGTATATTGGTGCGATGCCTGGCAAATTAGTGCAGGCCCTGAAAGAGGTTGAGGTCGATAATCCGGTCATTATGCTGGATGAGATCGATAAAATCGGTGCCTCCTTTCAAGGGGATCCCGCCTCTGCATTGCTGGAGGCACTAGACCCTGAGCAAAATGCTGAGTTCTTAGATCACTATTTAGACTTGCGCTTGGATCTATCAAAAGTCCTGTTTGTGTGTACCGCCAACCAGCTCGACACAATACCTGCACCATTATTGGACCGTATGGAAATTATTCGTTTGGCCGGCTATATCGCGGAGGAAAAGTTAGCGATTGCGCGCCATCATTTATGGCCCAAGTTGCTTGAGCGCCACGGTGCAAATGATGACCAAATCAAGATCAATGAAGCCGCATTAAAACTGGTAATTGACGGCTATTGCCGTGAAGCGGGTGTCCGTGGACTAGAAAAACAGCTGGCTCAGCTTATTCGAAAAGTCATAGTCAAAATTGTTGACCGCGAAAGTGAGAAGGTCCGCATTGGCAAAAAAGAGGTGGCGGACTTACTAGGCCAGCCGCCGTTCCGCAATGACAGACCTTTGCGGGGTAAAGGTGTGGTCACTGGCCTGGCGTGGACGTCAGCGGGCGGTACGACACTGGCAATAGAGTCCTCTAAAGTACACACCTTGAACCGCGGTTTTAAACTGACAGGTCAGCTTGGCGATGTCATGAAAGAGAGTGCAGAGATCGCCTATAGCTATGTGCTTGCACACTTGCGCAGCTTTGGTTGCGACACCGATTTTTTTGACATGTCGATGGTGCATTTACATGTGCCCGAAGGCGCAACACCCAAGGATGGGCCGAGTGCGGGTGTCACTATGGCGACGGCACTGGTGTCTCTGGCGCGGGGGGAAAAAATTAAGCGGCCACTGGCGATGACGGGCGAGCTCACCCTGACAGGTCGGGTATTGGCAGTGGGTGGCATTCGCGAGAAGGTCATTGCAGCACGGCGCAGCAAGATTAATGAATTATTGCTGCCACAGGCTAATCAGGGAGATTACGACGAGTTACCTGAGTACCTTAAAGCGGGGATTACCGTGCATTTTGTACGCACATTTAGAGAGGTCTTTGAGGTCGTATTTCCAAGCAATCGGCATGCTCAGCAGTTACATTAATGGTGCTTATGGGTCTGTGACTGTCATGCCTGATCATGGCGCATAGGCGGTGACAATCGCTCGCAGTGGCGCGGGATGACCTTCGACCGTTCGGTTGCGGTCGTTTGGGTCAAGAAAATCACTCAGCGAGTTAAATGTCATCCATTCGGTGCTGCGCTGTTCGATGGCACTGGTTTGGTCAATGTTAATTACAGTGGGTGTTTTAAAACCCAGCTTGCTAAGCCATTGGCATAGGGTATTAGCGCTGGGCAAAAACCAGACGTTTCCCATGCGGGCATAGCGACCCTCTGGCGTGAACACCGTATCAGCACCACCGTCGACAATCAGTGTCTCGAGGACGAGCTGGCCGCCACTGGTCAATGCGTCGCGCAATTCTAGAAGGTGGTCTAAGGGTGAGCGCCGGTGGTAGAGCACGCCCATTGAAAAAACAGTATCGAAGGCTTTCATTGGGCGCGGTAGTGCTTCCATAACCGTTGGTATTATGTGGATGTTTGGCTGCTTCAAATAGCGCTGTAGTGCTTTGAATTGCAGGACAAACAGCGGTGTCGGCTCAATGCCTATTACCTCGCTAGCACCCGCGCCAAGCATGCGCCAGCAGTGATAACCACTACCGCAGCCGACGTCGAGCACCCGCTTACCGGTGAGTGGTGCGAGGCCTGGTAGCAGGCGCTGCCATTTACAATCTGATCGCCACTCGGTGTCGATATTGACGCCAAATAAATTGAATGGCCCTTTGCGCCAGGGATGCAGGCCACGCAGTGCGGCTTCGAGCTGAAGTTTTAACTCACCGGTGATGGAGCCTTCGGCACCGACTGCGGTCCGGTCTAATAAGACGCGATTTGCTTCGATTTCGGGCAGTTGTGCAAGCGCTTCGCGCCAGCGCGGGATGTCGCCATAACGTGCTGTTGATAGTCCCTCCCGAAACTGGTCGGGTAAGCGTTGTAGCCAAGGCTCGAGCGATGAGTTCTGCCAGCGCGCTGTCAGCGCGGCAAGATCTTCAATCAGTTCAGGCGGGACGTCCTGGTCTTGTTGAGTCATGCAATAGCTACCAGCGAACCAAAGTTAAAGCATTGAAACCAGAAATCGCAATGGGAGAAGCCACACTCCCGAATTCGGCGGATATGTGCTTCGCGAGACTCTGGAATGAGCACGTTCTCGAGTGCTTGTCGCTTCTTGGCCACTTCCAGGTCACTGTATCCTTGGGCGCGCTTAAAGTCTTCATGCAGGTTTATCATCAGCCCATTCATCATCGGCTCCTCAAAAGTGAGTTTTTCCGACAAAATCAGCGCGTCGCCAGGTTGCATGGCGTCTCTAATCCGCCGCAATAGCCTGTCGCGCTCCTCGACAGGGACAAACTGCAATGTGTAATTCATGATGACGACGCTGGCGTTTTCAATGGGCGTAGTGGTGATATCTCCTTCGATTAGTTCGCAGGGCATACTCAGCGCTTCATGTGACAAAATTTTGCTGGCATGGGTCAACATTGCGGGTGAATTGTCGATGCCAATTAAGGTGTAATCATCGCCGTCGAGTTGATGTGCCGCGGACAACAGCGACGCCCCCAATGAGCAACCTAAATCGTAAATACGCGTACCTGGGCGGGCGTGTCGTGCCGCCAAAATGCCAGTCATGCCGATGACGGTGGTGTAACCGGGAACCGAGCGGCGGATCATATCGGGAAAGACCCCAACCACTGTCTCGTTAAAGGCAAATAGACCTGGGTGCCCCAAGGTATTGGCAAAGATGTCATCCCGGGTGTTTTTCGGCAGCGAGTTTTTTGCTTCGTAGTCAGTCATAGTTTGTGCTTTTTCCGTTAAAGCCACGATTCGGTGGACGCGTATTGGCCATGGTCGCGTATACTGCCACGGTCAAAATATTTAACCCACTGAGAATGTACCAATGTTTGAAGATCTGTCTATTTTACCTCCCGATTCCATCCTTGGTCTTGCCGCGGCTTGTCGCGCCGATAACAACCCTGACAAGATAGACCTTACCATTGGCATTTACATGGATGAGTCAGGTCTTTGTCCGGTTTTTGAGGCGGTGAAGAAGGCTCAGCGTCTTGTCGTTGAAGAGGAGCAGACCAAGGCTTATATCCCAGCCGGTGGTGACCCCGCGTTCCTCGCTGGGCTGCCTGAGCTAGTGATTGGTAAAGCGCGAATGATGGCTCGTGCGGGCCAAGTTGCTGCCATTCAAACGCCGGGCGGATGTGGGGCGTTGCGTATTGGTGCGGAGGTGCTCCAAGCGGCAGTGCCGGGCGCTAAAGTGTGGGTCAGTGATCCGACCTGGCCGGTGCATTTACCGTTGCTCGGTAGTGTTGGTTTGCACTTCGAAACATACCGTTATTATGATCCTGCGACACATGGCGTAAAGTTTGATGCAATGGTCGACGATCTTAAACGGGCAGAGCGCGGCGATATTGTTTTGTTGCACGGTTGCTGCCATAACCCGAGTGGTGCAGACCTCAGTCTGGAGCAGTGGCAGGTTGTTGCTGCCATGGCAGCCGAGCAAGGTTTTACACCTTTTGTCGATTTAGCTTATCAAGGCTTGGGCGATGGTCTTGAGGCTGATGTGGCTGGTTTACGCGCGTTAATTGATGCTGTACCCGAAGTTGTGATTGCGGCTTCGTGCTCTAAAAACATGGGTCTGTATCGCGAGCGCACAGGCATGGCCATTTTTGTCTGTGCTAGCAGGCATGCAGCTCAAGCCGCTGATTCGCAAGCCAAGAGTGCGGCCCGTCGCGTGTATTCTATGCCGCCAGCACATGGCGCCATTATCGCAGGCAAAATCTTAGGTAATGCTGTGTTGCGTGATGAGTGGGAGCAAGAGTTAGTTGCGATGTGTCAGCGCATGAATATGTTGCGCATAACGTTTAAAGACAAATTAGAGTTGGCCACTGGGCGTGATTTTGGTTTTATCGCGCGCGAGAAAGGCATGTTTTCTTTCTTGGGACTTAGCAAAGAGCAGGCTCTGCAGGTTCGTGAGCAGCATAGTCTGTATATGCTCGACTCTTCACGAATCAACGTTGCCAGTTTAAATGCCAGCAATATCGATCGTGTCGTTGCGGCGGTCACCTCGGTCCTTTAAGCCCTGAATTCCTAGTGAGGCACCTACTGGTGCCTCACTGGCTTTTTCAATCTACCAAAATGTGTGAGCGGACACGCCCGACGAACTTAACCTTCGAGCTCGGTCCAGCGCTCCAGCGCAGCCTCCAGCACACTTTCATTTTTGACTATTTCAGCAAGTTTTGACGCTGTTATATCCTGAGCTTGTTGATAAAAATCCGCCTGCGCTATTTCGGCTGCAAGTACTGCTAATGCGGCCTCTAATTGCTCGATTTTTTCAGGCAGTTCTTCTAGCTCGCGCTTTTCTTTGTAGCTCAATTTACGGGCTGCTGGGCTTGTATTCGTGGTCACGGCAGTTTCTTTTATTGCGTCGATGACGGTCGATCCTAGCGTGCTTTTTGTGCTTTCCGCGCTGGACGCCTCGGCGATTAAGTTGCCACCGCGCGCTTCCCAGTCGCTAAAACCGCCAGCCTGCTCTTCGATAACACCGTCGCCTTTCATGACGAGTAAACTTGTCACACAGCGATCCATGAAGTCTCGATCGTGACTGACGAGCAGAACCGTCCCTTTGAAATCTAGTAGGATTTCCTCGAGTAGCTCAAGTGTTTCGATATCGAGATCATTGGTGGGCTCATCGAGCACCAAAAGATTGGCGGGGCGGGTAAATAATTTGGCGAGAATTGCACGATTTCGCTCGCCGCCCGAAAGTGCTTTAACGGGCGTGCGCACGCGATCAGGTGTGAATAAGAAATCTCCCAGGTAGCTGATTGCGTGTTTTCGCTTACCGTGGATTTCTATGAAATCTTGCCCGCCACATATATTGTCGATTAGGTTGGCATCTGGATCTAAGTGCCCGCGTAATTGATCTGAATAAGCGATTTCTAATTTGGTGCCTATTTGCACGCTACCTGCATCTGGATCTAGTTCGCCTAGAAGTAATTTAACCAGCGTGGTTTTACCAATGCCGTTGCGGCCAACAATACCAATTCGATCGCCACGTTGAATGATGGTAGAGAAGTTTTTGACGAGCGTGTCGTCACCATAGCTAAAACTGATGTTTTTAACTTCAGCAACCAATTTACCCGATACTGATGCGTCCTCAATTGCAAATTTCGCATCGCCGGTACGAGCACGCCGCTGTGAGCGCTGCTCTCGCAGGGCCTCAAGCGCACGAACCCGACCTTCGTTACGTGTGCGTCGCGCTTTAATGCCTTGGCGAATCCATACCTCTTCTTGCGCCAACTTTTTATCGAACAAGGCATCGGCTCTCGCTTCCGCGTGGAGTTGTTCTTCGCGGAAGTTTAGGAAGCCGCGATAATTACCTTGCCAAACTGAAAGATGGCCACGTTCCAATTCGGCAATACTTGAAACGACGTTTTGCAGAAAGCGACGATCGTGAGTGATCAATACCAGGGCCCCGCGAAAGTTCTCCAGCTGCTTTTCTAGCCATTCGATTGTGGGGATGTCGAGATGGTTAGTGGGTTCGTCCAACAAGAGAATGTCGGGATCAGTAACTAGTGCGCGGCCTAAAGATACGCGCCGACGCCAGCCGCCAGAGAGGTCGTTAAGTTTAGT
>CAWUXF010000086.1:0-37022 GCA_963926325.1 uncultured Luminiphilus sp.
GCCTGCTTTTTAAAAGTGGCTAATTTCTCGTCAAAATCTTCCCGGTCGAGCCAGATTTCTGGCTTAGCACGCGTCTTACCGCCCTCTGAACCTGGTGCAAACCCGCGTCCAACATCAAAGTGAGAGAGCGCATCGAGGTCCTTCGACCAGCTAATAAAAGTCTCGTCGTTCCAAGGGATTTTGCCTTTTACCATGTCAGCCATGGGTCCGAATGTCATGCCTACCAACGCGAAATAGGATTGTCGCATCGACTGTAATGGCTCGCTTTTTTCGATATGCGCCAGTGTGGGTAAAGTGAACGCCGACGTCAGCACTGCGGCGAGAATCAAACTGCGCTTTACGGGTGAGTATTTTGACATGATGGTGGCTCCTAAAATGGATTGACTCAGATCAACAAGCGTATCTGTCTCATGCTTTCGTGTCTAGATTACTCCCCTAGGGGGAGGAAGGGGGCATTGTGTGCAGTTTTTTCCGCGTTAAACTAGCGCATTATTAAAATTAGAGTCCTCATCATGAGTACGCATCAAATCTCGCCAACCTTGAGTCGCGCGGACCTCGAAGCACACTGGATGCCCTACAGTGGAAATCGCCAGTTTAAGGCCGATCCACGGATTATTGTGGCGGCGCAAGATGTCTGGTACACCGACGACAAGGGGCGAAAAATTTTAGATGGTCACTCGGGTTTGTGGACGAGCGGTCTTGGTCACGGGCGACCGGAGATCACTGCCGCGGTAGCCGCGCAGCTTGCCACGTTAGATTATGCGCCGCCATTCCAGTTTGGTCATCCCGCGGCATTTGAGCTGGCCAATAAAGTAAAGGCGCTTATGCCCGAAGTGCTCAATTATGTATTCTTCACTAACTCAGGCTCAGAGTCTGTCGACACGTCGTTGAAAATGGCGAGGGCCTACTGGCGCTTAAAAGGTAAGCCATCTAAGACACGTTTTATTGGTCGTATGAAGGGCTATCACGGCGTTAATTTCGGCGGTATTTCAGTCGGTGGCATTGGCGCTAACCGCAAGCATTTTGGACAGGGTATTGAGGCGGACCATCTGGCGCACACCATGTTGCCTGAAAATCGCCTCACCCGTGGTATGCCCGAGCAAGGTGCTTTTCTTGCGGAGGAATTGCTTGAGTTAATTGCCCTGCACGACGCATCAAACATTGCCGCGGTCATCGTCGAGCCGATGGCGGGTTCCGCGGGCGTCATCCCGCCACCCGCGGGTTATTTGGCGCGCCTTCGTGAGATCTGTGATGACAACGATATTCTCCTTATTTTTGATGAAGTGATTACCGGATTTGGTCGCTGCGGTGCGATGACTGGCAGTGATGCCTTTGGTGTCGTACCTGACATTTTGAACGTCGCAAAGCAGATCACGAACGGGGCGATTCCAATGGGTGCCGTAATCGCCACAGACGACATTTATCAGACGTTCATGGCGCATGGCGGCCCTGAATACGCACTTGAATTTCCTCATGGATATACATACTCGGCGCATCCCGTGGCTTGTGCCGCGGCCATTGCAGCGCTCGATGTGCTTGTGGAGGAGCAGTTACCTCAGCGTGTCGCCAGCGAAGCGGCGTACTTTGAAGACTTGATGCACAGCCTCGCCGACAAGCCACATGTCAATGACGTACGCAATTATGGCTTTGCCGGCGCCCTGACACTAGCTGGGTATCCAGGTGAGCCTATGCGGCGACCATTTGAAATTGCGATGCGTCTCTGGGATAAGGGGTTTTTGGTTCGCTATGGAGGCGACACCATTCAGCT
Source organism: uncultured Luminiphilus sp. (assembly GCA_963926325.1). Classification (GTDB taxonomy): domain Bacteria; phylum Pseudomonadota; class Gammaproteobacteria; order Pseudomonadales; family Halieaceae; genus Luminiphilus. The sequence continues at coordinate 1,769 of CAWUXF010000086.1, forward strand.
AGCGCCCCATTTTGTTATGCAGCGTAACGAGATGGACTCATTGGTCGGTGCGCTTGCCGAAACCTTGACCGAACTCAGTTAGGCCAGCATCATCGCGACCAACGTTCACGGCGCTATTCTGCTAGCTGGCAGCGAGCCGGTATTGTCAATCAGAGATGGGGAGTTGAAATGGTAAAAAAATTCCTCAAATGGCTTATATTGGGGCTGTGCTTACTGGTATTCACAAGTGCCCTTGCGTGGTTGCTGGCCCCGGTCACTGCGGAGTCATGGCAAGCCGACCCAAACCCCGGGCTCACAGGTGTGTTTAGCCGCAACAACATGCTCGCATCCGTCGAGCAAATTGTAACGCCGGGTATTGGCCCCGAAGCGGTGACGTGTGCCGCCGATGGCAGTTATTGGACTGGCTTAGAAGATGGTCGAATTCTGCGCATCGATATTGACGAGTCGGTAAGCGAAATCGCCAATACCGGCGGCCGCCCTCTGGGCATGAAGTTTGATGCAGCTGGCAATTTAATTATCGCCGATGCGGTTAAAGGATTAATTTCAGTTGATCCCGGTGGTTCGGTGAAGGTACTTGCAGATAGTCATGCCGGAGTGCCGATGTTGTTTGTCGATGATCTCGATATAGATAATCGGGGCCGCATTTGGTTTTCTGATGCCAGTCAGCGTTATTCATTCGATCAAAGCATGCTCGATTTTCTTGAAGGTAGTCGCACTGGAAGATTAATGTCTTACGACCCGGCGACGGGAGAAACTGCTGTGCATATGACTGGGTTGTTTTTTGCCAACGGTGTGGCAATGGGGCCGAATAAGCAGTGGCTTCTAATCAATGAGACAGGCACAGGGCGAATTCACCGCTATTGGGTCGAGGGGCCGCGTGCCGGCGATTCTGAGATATTTATTAAAGAGCTACCGGGTACACCTGACAATGTCACTTTCGATGGCATAGAGACCTTCTGGGTTTCAATGCCTTCACTGCGTGCAGCGCTTGACGACTTGTCTGACAAGCCCGTGCTGCGACAAATTGTGAGCGCATTGCCTGATTCGCTTCACAGTAGTGCCGCAACTATTACCAGTTTTGTTATCGGTATTAACCTGAACGGGGAGGTGACACATAACCTCCAGGATCAAGCAGGCGGTTATCATTACATTACGAGTGCCATCGCTTGTGACGGCGAGCTTTGGTTAGGCAGTCTTGCTATGGAAAGCGTGGCGCGTATGCCATTACCTATTACGAACTAATTGGAGTCTTGCTATGCCCGCACCATTGTTATCGCGCCGCGATTTAGAATTTTTGATGTATGAAGTTTTCGACGTCGAGTCGATGACTGAGCGCGATCGCTACAGTGACCACAATCGTGAGTCATTTGATGCGGCACTGAATATTGCTGAAAAGATTGCTGAAGATTATTTCTTACCGATTCGTAAGTTTGTCGATATGAATCAGCCTGAATTTGATGGCAAAAATGTTCTGATGGTGGACGAAATAAAAGTGGCCTACGACGCTGTGGCCGAGGCGGGTTTGATTTGCCCTGATCAGGATTATGAGATGGGTGGTATGCAATTACCGCTGGTGGTCAGCGCAGCGACCTTGGCCTATGTCACGGCAGCGGCTAGTACCACGAATGGTTTTCATGCGTTAACTGCTGCAAATGCCAACCTACTAGAAGCTTATGGCTCCGAAGCACAGGTGGCGACTTGGGTGCCACGATTACGCAGTGGAGAGTTTGCGGGCACCATGGCGCTGAGTGAGCCACAGGCTGGTTCGAGCTTATCGGACCTGCGCACTAAGGCGGTACCTCAGGACGACGGTAGCTATCGCCTCTACGGCAACAAAATTTGGATCTCAGGTGGCGATCATGAGCTCTCGAGTAATATCGTCCACGCAGTACTAGCGCGGGTAGAAGGCGCACCACCTGGTGTAAAGGGGATCTCGCTCTTTATCTGCCCCAAGTTTTTATTACACGAAGATGGCAGTCTCGGTGCGCGCAACGATGTGCAATTAGCCGGTCTATTTCACAAGATGGGTGGTCGCGGACAAACCTCTACGGCGCTGAATTTTGGAGAAAATGACGGGGCTATTGCGTGGCTAATCGGTGAGGAAAATCAAGGCCTACGCTACATGTTTCATATGATGAATGAAGCTCGCGTCATGGTTGGCAGTGCTGCTGCCACCCTCGGACTTTGCGGGTATCAGTATTCACTTGATTATGCGAAGGAGCGTCCACAGGGGCGATTACCGTCATCAAAAGATCCGTTGGCGCCACCGGTAATGCTGATCGAACACGCGGATATTCGGCGGATGTTACTGGCACAGAAAGCTTACGCCGAAGGTGCCTTCTCATTGTGTATGTTCGCGTCGCAGTTGGTCGATGATTGGAAAACACACCCTGAATCAGAAGGTCGTAAAACCGCATTTGAGTTACTCGATTTTTTGACGCCAATTGTGAAAACCTGGCCCTCAGAGTACGGGCCAAAAGCTAATGACCTTGCCATTCAGGTGCTCGGCGGGGCAGGCTATACCAACGAACATCCGGTTGAATTAATGTATCGCGACAACCGCTTAAATCCAATCCATGAAGGCACGACGGGCATCCAGTCATTGGATTTACTCGCGCGAAAGGTGCCGCAGAATGGCTTGGCGGGTTATTTGGCCTGTGTCGCGGCGATTGAGGCGGATCAAAGCAAAGCAAGCAATGTGACGCCCCTCATTGAAGCGAATCAGGCGCTTGGGACAGCATTAACGCACCTTAAGCGCACCACTGAGACGCTGCTAGCGGGTATGACGGAACGAGATATTGATTTGGTATTAGCCAATTCAGTACGCTATCTAGAGTTATTTGGCCATGTAGTAATCGGCTGGATGTGGCTTAAGCAAGGCTTAGTCGCCGCTAGAGCGCTCGACGGATCAAGCGATGCACAAGCACAGGCATTTTATCGTGGAAAGTTACAGGCGATGGACTGGTTTGCGCGCTGGGAGTTACCGCAAACCGCAGTCTGGGCAGATTTATTATGCGACTTCGATGCAACAACCTACGCCATGCAAGCGGACTGGTTCTAGCGCATCGTTGGTTGCTTGTAGTGCTTGCTACGACCTATTCGTTGCGCAAGCCGGTTGCGTCAGTGTACTGACGTAATCGGCTTGATTCGTATCGGTACCTCGCTATTGCGCAGCAGCCTGTTGCGCGGCAACCCAATTGTCCATCCGCGCTTCTAAAGCATCAAGCGGTATGGCACCTGCACCTAATAGCGTGTCATGAAAGGCGCGTATGTCGAAGTCAGCACCTAGCGCCGCTTCAGCTTCTGCCCGTAATTCCAGCATTTTCATTTGCCCAATTTTGTATGCGAGCGCCTGCCCGGGCCAGCCGATGTAGCGGTCTATCTCATTGATGATATCGGCTTCACTCTTAGCTGCATTGGCCAGAAAATAGTCTATCGCTTGCTGCCGCGGCCATTCGAAATAATGAATGCCAGTGTCCACTACCAGCCGTACCGCGCGCCACATGTCGTAAATCAACTGCCCGTAGCGAGAGTAGGGGTCTTGATACAAGCCTAGGTCGTAGCCCAGACGCTCTGAATACAGCCCCCAGCCTTCTACGAAGGCCGTGACATTGCTATCCCGTCGGAAATTAGGTAGGTCCGTGAGCTCTTGCGCTAGGGCTATCTGCAAGTGATGACCCGGGACGGCTTCATGTACGCTCAGCACTTCCATTTCATACTTAGGGCGCACTTCGGGTCGATATAAGTTTACGTAATAAAAACCCGCACGGCTGCCATCGGCGGCCGGCCCCATATAATAAGCCGTGGTGGTATCGGGGGCGATCTCGTCGGGAATTGCGCGCACGCCGTAGGGCATGCGCGGTAATTTACCGAATAGTTTGACCAGCTCGGGATCAATTCTTTTGCTAATTGCTTGATAGGCGGTCAGTAAGGTATCGGCATCGTTGTAGTAGAACTGTGGGTCGTTGCGTAAAAATTCGTTAAAGGCTTGTAGGTCCCCATCAAAGCCAACCTCGTCAATAACAGCCATCATTTCATTACGGATACGCGCCACCTCTTGGAGGCCAATTTCATGCACTTGTTCGGGCGATAGGTTGGTCGTGGTGAACTGTTGGACTAACTCGCGGTAGATGTCTTTACCGCCAGGCAGACTGCCAATTCCGGGTGCTTCGCGGCACGCTGGCAGATAGTGCTTAACCATGAAGGACTTAAAGGTGGCGTATGCCGGATTGAGTTGTTCACTAATAACCAAACGTGCCCGATTGCGAATGGCTGCTTGGGTTGATAAATCAATACTATCGGGCATTGTGACAAAGGCTCGCCAAAACGGACTTTGTTCCGGGTCGTCGGTCATCACCCGATCAATTTGTTCTGGCACACGGGCCATAACTATGCGCGCTTGAGTCCGTTGTCGTAAAATGCCTTCGGCTAGTTGCGCCTCGTACTGGGCTAACTGTTTAGGTAGGCTCTCTAGTCGTATCAGCCAGTCTTCATAATCCTGAGCGGTATCAAATGGCAGATACTCGACCATGCCATGCCGATGCTGAGGGCCGCTGCGCATATTAATTGACATCAGGTTAAGGCCGAGTTCGTGCGCCGTTATGTCGTCCTGAATTTCCCGTAACAGCATGCTCCGATTGAGTAGCGCATCGGCACTGAGCGTGGCGGGCTCAATAGCGGCTAGCTGACTCACTAGGCTTTGTCGAGCTTGCTGACGGCGTGCAAGCGCATCGAGGCTGGCGTCGGTCCATAGCGCGTTACCTGAGCGATCCCCATAATCTAGTCGCCATTCCGGATGTTGCTCAAGCTGCCAATTCCAGTGCGCGTCAATCACACGGTCAACCGCCGCATCGCCTTCATTTGCCCAACTGCCGGTCGGCAATATCAGCAGTGCGCTCAAGACAAAATATAAAGTTCTCATCATCATCTCCGGGAAAAGCTTCGTATGTGAATCTCAGGTCGGCCTAGTGGGATTCGCAGCGCTTAACGCCCCACGATCGAGCGTGCAACCAGCTCCCTCATTATCTCCGAGGAGCCTCCATAGATAGTTTGAATCCGCGCATCCACGTAAAAACGCGAAATCGGATATTCAACGGTGTAGCCATAACCGCCGAATAACTGCAGGCATTGATCTGCCACGCGACACTGCATTTCACAACTGGCGAGCTTCAGCATGGCCGCCTCGTCGGAACCCAGGCTCTCCTGGGCGTACTTATTAGCACACTGCTCATAAAACGCACGATTCACGGCAATATCAGTTTTGACGTCGGCCAGCTTGAAACGGGTATTTTGGAATTGACCAATTTTCTGTCCAAAGGCCTCACGTTCCATCACATATTTTACGGTCACATCTAACGCGCCCTCGGAAGCGGCGACGGCCTGTGCCGCAATACCTAAACGTTCACGAGGTAGCTCATCCATTAGAATGGCAAAGCCTTTATTAACTTCGCCGAGCAACGCATCGGCGGGCAGTCGCATGTCGGTAAAAAACAGCAGGGCGGTGTCGGATGCATGCTGACCAATCTTTTCAATCTTTTTAGACTTTTCAAATCCGGCGCCGTGGGCGTCAACTAAAAATAGCGATGTACCCTTTGCCCCTTTACCGGGGTCGGTGATCGCGGCAACGATAACAAGGTCGGCGTGGATGCCGTTGGTGATGAATATCTTTGAACCATTGAGAACCCATTCGTCGCCATCACGAACCGCATTTGTCCGAATACCTTGTACGTCGGACCCTGCACCCGGCTCAGTCATCGCCAAAGCCCCCACACATTCTCCCGTGACCATCTTAGGTAGCCACTTTGTTTTCTGGGCGTCGGTTCCGTGCCGAGAGAGGTAAGGTGCGACAATATTGGAATGAATCCCGTAGCCCGACGCATAACCACCAAAACCCATATACGATAGCTCTTCGATCATCGCTAGCGTGACGTGGGGCGTGGTGCCCGCACCGCCGTAGGCTTCATCTACGTCCGGGCAGAGCAAACCCGCTGCGCCGAGCGTATTCCATAACGAGCGGGGCACCATGTGGGCCTCTTCCCAAGACTCATAAAAAGGTGCGATTTCCTTTTCAAAGGCACGCCGCGCCATATCTCGAAAGAGTGTCATTTCATCGTTATCTATGGCTTGATTCAAGTTGGAACTCCCAGTGTTTTTTCAGTCAGCGAGTATGACGAAAAACACCGGCTTAAACAAAAGGTCTCTGAATGCCCGTTGATGACAATGGCAATAACAAGATTTCACGGGAAGAATTCATCGCTGCAGTTGCGCCATGGATTGAACGCTCTGGCGCCTTGCAATGGCTCGCGCAGTTAGACAGTGAAGGCTATTTGATAATCGAAGGTGTACTTTCGTCAGCTGAAATTACTCGCCAACGTGACGCGCTTGCCCCGTGGATTAATAACGGTGCGCTTGGCAGAAACGTGTTCGAAGGTACGCGAACTAATCGTGTCTATGCCATGTTAGCTAAGGATCCAATCTTTGCAGACCTTGCAGGTCATGCGCTGCCACTCGCTTTTGCCGACTACTATCTTGGTGCAAGTTGCTTGCTGTCCGGATGTTTAGCCATCAATTTAAAACCCGGGGAGAGCGCACAGCCTTGGCATAGCGATGACGGACACATCGATGTGCCCAGACCTCATGGTGTATTTGGTATCTCGACGTTTTGGGCCTTCGATGACACGACCGCTAGCAATGGCGCTACCGAAGTGCTGCCGGGTAGCCATCACTGGGACGACGCCTTATTTGCTGGTTTTTTGGACGATGATGACTTTACTGACCGCAGAGGTCCGGATATAAGCGATGATCCAGGATTCCGTGCTGACGCACGGCAGGCTATTATGCCAGCAGGCGCGTTGATGATTGCACGCAGCGATTTATGGCATCGCGGGGGTGCTAATCGGACTGATGCTGCGCGCTTGATAGTGACCCCCCAGTACTGTGTGGGTTGGGCGCGTCCGCTGGAGTCAATGTTGTTGGCCGTACCCCAGACGACAGCGAAGGCGCTGCCCGAGCGCGTTCAAGCACTTTTGGGTTATTCTATCCACTCGCCCTTTATGGGATATTCCGACGGGATGCACCCTAGACGGGTACTAGCAGCAGATATTCAAAGAAAAAATGACTAACACTCCAAAAAAAGAGGATTTTATGCGCGAATGTATGCAGTTTTATATTAACGGCGAGTGGGTTGATCCCATCGAAGCCAAATCTTGTGATGTGATCGATCCGGCAACCGAAGCGGTTTGTGCGCAGATCTCTATGGGCGACTCAGCAGACGTCGATAAGGCTGTCGCTGCAGCAAAAGCGGCGTTTGACAGTTTTAGCCAAACATCAGTGGCTGAACGTATTGCGCTATTAGAGAAAATTGCGACGGTTTATAAGTCGCGGCTGGGTGATGTGGCCGAAGCGATTCGCTCAGAAATGGGTGCGCCGATTAGTTTAGCGTCCACAGCGCAAGCCTATGCGGGCCTCGGACACATTGTTGAAGCCATTAAAGTGTTAAAGGACTTCCGCTTTGAAGATGATCTAGGTGCACACCGGGTGGTCAAAGAGCCCATTGGTGTCTGCGGTTTGATCACCCCCTGGAACTGGCCACTTAATCAGGTGACTTGTAAGGTTGCGCCAGCTATTGCAGTCGGCTGCACGATGGTACTCAAGCCCAGTGAAGTGGCGCCACTGTCGTCGGTTGTTTTTGCCGAAATCATGCATGAGGCAGGTGTGCCCGCCGGTGTATTTAACCTTGTTAATGGCGATGGTCCAACAGTGGGCACGGCACTTTCGGTACACCCAGATGTCGACATGATGTCATTTACTGGGTCTACGCGCGCCGGAACCTTGGTTGCGCAAAACGCTGCGCCGTCAGTTAAGCGCGTCACCCAAGAGCTGGGTGGAAAGTCACCTAATATTATTTTGGCGGACGTTGACCTTGAAGCGGCGGTGATGCGCGGTGTTCTACATATGTGTCACAACACCGGACAAAGTTGTAACGCTCCTTCGCGCATGTTGGTGCCGAGGGCAATGTTAGCTGATGCGGAAGCGATTGCTGCCAAAGCGGCCAGCACGGTTGTTATGGGTGCCACGACCGATCCAGCCACGACCATGGGTCCAGTCGTATCTAAAGTGCAGTGGGATAAAATACAGGGTTTGATCAACGAAGGTATTAAAGAAGGTGCCAAGTTGGTCTGTGGCGGTCCCGGATTACCCGAGGGCATCGAACAAGGCTATTTTGTACGCCCGACAGTTTTTTCCGAGGCTAACAACCAAATGACCATTGCGCGCGAAGAGATCTTTGGTCCTGTGCTGACGATCATCCCCTATGACACGGAAGAAGAAGCGATTGCCATTGCCAATGATACGCCCTACGGGCTAGCGGGCTATGTCCAGTCCGATGATATTGCCCATGCCCGCAAGGTTGCCGCAAGAATTCGTGCCGGCAACATTCACATCAACGGCGCCTCAGCGGGTGTTAATGTGCCATTTGGCGGGTATAAGCAGTCAGGTAATGGCCGCGAATGGGGAACACACGGCTTTAATGATTACCTAGAACTTAAAGCGATCGAGGGTTACGATCCCGCCGCCGCATAAAGTCTACAGCGCCCCGCGGGGCGCTTTTTTGTTTTGGTAGATCACTGAGTTGAAGGGTTTAGCGCTGCAATAGGTTATCGATAGCGTGATAAGGAGAGAGCATGGGTAGGGTGATTCTCGCGATTGATCAGGGAACAACCGGGACTACCGTTGCCATGATGGACGATTGCGGTCGCCTGTTAGGCACTGTGAGCAATGAGTTCGCGCAAATTTATTCGCAGCCCGGTTGGGTTGAGCACGATCCTGAGGCTATCTGGCATTCAGTCGTTGCGGGTATCCGCGGTTTGCTGCGTAAGCGAATTGCGAAGGCGTCCGATATTGTAGGCATTGGCATTACCAATCAACGCGAGACCTCACTGATCTGGGATCGCAGCACTGGCATGCCACTGAATAACGCGATTGTGTGGCAGTGCCGCAGAACAACCGATGCCTGCGAAGCACTAAAGAAAAAAGGCCACGAGGCACTTGTTAAGGCGCGCACGGGGCTTGTACTCGACCCCTATTTCTCTGCCAGTAAATTTGCTTGGCTGCTCAACAATACGCCGGGAATCGCCAGTAAACTTAAGCGGGGTAGAGTGGCAGCTGGCACGATCGATAGCTTTCTGCTCTGGCGCTTAACCGGCGGTGCTATTCACGCCACCGATGTTTCGAATGCCTCACGTACTTCATTGATGAATATTCATTCAGCGGATTGGGATGATGATTTGCTGGCATTGTTTGGCGTGCCGCGCCATATCCTGCCTGAAATAGGGCCGTCCAGCGGTTTACTTGGTCGTACCAAAGGTATTCCTGAATTACGCGATGGCATTCCGATCGCGGGCATTGCTGGTGATCAGCAGTCGGCGCTTTTCGGTCAGGCATGCTTCCGGCAGGGTGACGCCAAATGCACCTTTGGTACCGGTTCGTTTATCTTGATGAATACCGGTAACCAGCCGATGCAGTCCGGCTCGGGCCTGCTGACAACAGTGGCATGGCAGCTTGTGGACGGTGGCCCGCTAACCTATGCACTGGAGGGCGGCGCATTCGTCTGTGGTGCGGCCGTGCAATGGCTACGCGACCAGTTAGGTCTGATCAAGTCGGCAGCAGAGATTGAAGCGTTAGCTGCATCGGTAAGCGACGCAGGTGGCGTCGAATTCGTACCTGCGTTTGCGGGTCTTGGCGCACCACACTGGGATCCAGAAGCCCGCGGACTGTTATCGGGATTGACCCGAGGCACCAGCAAAGCCCATATAGCGCGGGCCACACTCGACGCTATGGCGCTGCAGAACGCCGATATTCTACGTGTCATGGAAACTGATTTAGGCAGTCGTATGAAGCCACTTCGTGTTGACGGTGGCGCAGCGGTCAATAATCTGCTGATGCAGCTACAAGCCGATTATCTCGGACGTAAGCTTATCCGCCCTCGGGTCATAGAAACTACCGTCGCGGGCGCTTGTTTTCTAGCGGGGCTGGGAACTGGCCTTTGGTCGTCGACTGGCGATATCGCCAAGGTATGGCAGGCTGACCGGGAATTTCGCGTCAATTTATCCGCCCCAAAAAGGCGACGACGCATTGACGCATGGCAAAGTGCGGTTGCCCGAACCCGGACACACGGGGAGTCCCATGGCTGATATTTTACAGTTTAAGGCGCGCCAACCTGCTACGCCGGTCGATAAAACCCTGTGTCGAAACGGTCATCATAAATGGCAGGTGGTAAAGCAGGACCCGTTTGCCGTCCACCGTGGTGAGCTGATTACGCGCTATCGATGTGAGCGCTGCGCGCAGGAGAAAACAAAAAGCCACTAGTACGCCGAATCGATTCACCCATTTTACTTTGCGGTATAAGGTGCCGATTTCAACCCGTTAGTCGATCCGTGTCCTGCTGGCGCTATGCGTGACAAGGCGACCTTAAGACCGACGACTAACCCCAGCGGGGGAATAGGCGAGAGGCTGGGAGCAGCGTTTAATACACGTATTGTTTAGACCAATATTAACAGCTAGGACGTCATCATGACTGCAATGCTTTATCCCAGTACCAATCCACACGCCGCAGAGCAAATGATCGTTACTCGAGCCGAAGGGCCTTATATTTACGATAACCACGGTAAACGTTATCTAGAGGGCATGGCAGGGCTTTGGTGCACAGCTTTGGGATACGGTAACGAGGAGATTATCGAAGCCGCAACTGAACAGATGCGGGCATTGAGCTTTAGCCATATGTTCGGCGGCAAGACACATCCGGCGGCGATGGCGTTAGCGGATAAGTTGTCCGCTATGGTACCGATTGATGACGCCCGCGTATTTTTAGGCAATTCGGGATCTGACGCAAACGATACCTTGATGAAGTTGGTGCGCTACCACGCCGCCGCGACGGGGCGCCCAGAGCGCGTCAAGGTCATTGCTCGCGACAAGGGTTACCACGGTGTCACCATTGCGGCGGCTGCACTAACAGGCTTGCCGACAAATCATGCGCATTTCTCGCTACCGTTCGAAGCTTTGGGCGTGCTGCGCACTGGTGCACCCCATTATTATCGCTGTGCGTTACCCGACGAGACCGAAGCGGAATTTGTCGCGAGGCGAGCTGCTGAGCTGGAGTCGCTTATTATTGCTGAGGGCCCTGAAACCATCGCCGCGATGATTGCCGAGCCGGTCAATGGCGCGGGCGGGGTGATTGTGCCGCCTGACGGCTATTTTACTGCTATCCAGGCGGTGCTCGCCAAGTACGACATTATGCTCTGGGACGATGAAGTGATTTGCGGTTTCGGACGTTTAGGCACCGACTTTGGCGCCACTAAATATGCCATGAAACCCAAGATGATGGCCTGTGCCAAAGCGCTGTCATCTGCCTATATTCCGATTAGTGCTGCGATCGTTGCAGGCGATATTGCCGACGCGATTGCGCAGCCAGCCGCAGAGCTCGGTGTCTTTGGTCACGGCTATACCTACAGTGGGCATCCGGTCGGTTGTGCGGTTGCATCAAAGGTATTAGATATCTATGCCCGAGATAATATTTTCGAGCACGCAGCGCGTGTAGGCGCCTATATGCAGCAGCAATTAATGCGCTTTCATGACCATCCCTTGGTGGGTGAGGTCAGCGCGGTCGGCATGCTTGCTGCGCTGGAGTTGGTCGCCGATAAAGCCACTAAACGGCCTTTCGAAGGGACCAACGTGGGCGCTATTTGTGTCAAAGCCGCAGAAGCGCGAGGGTTGATAGCACGCCCATTGGGCGGTAATCGCGTTGCACTGTGTCCGCCGCTCATTATCGAGACACACCATGTCGATGAAATAGTCGAGATTCTCGGTAACGCCTTGGATGACACGCTTACCCATGTGCACGCTCAGGGCTTAATTTGAGCGCAGCGTCACAATGGCTTGGGAAAGACAGTGATGGGCCTTAAAGCAAACCTCAGGGGGCCCAGTGACTGCCAGGCAGGCTGCATCTGATGTCATTTCGGGGCTGGGCAAAGGCCTGCCCTTAAATGTTTTGCTATCGGTCTAAGCCACCCATTAGCATGTACTTAATCTCCACGTAATCATCGATGCCGTATTTCGACCCTTCACGGCCCGAACCCGACTCTTTCACGCCACCAAAGGGTGCCATTTCATTAGAAATGATCCCTTCATTGACACCGACAATGCCGTACTCCAACGCTTCTGATACGCGCCAAACACGACCGATATCACGCGTATAAAAGTACGAGGCCAGTCCGAACTCCGTATCGTTGGCAAGCGCGATAGCTTCCTCTTCGGTATCAAAGCGCACTACCGGCGCCACAGGGCCAAAAATCTCGTTGCGAAACACCGGCATATCGGCGGTGATCTCGGTGAGAACGGTCGGATTATAAAAGCAGGGGCCCATTTCATTCCGCGAGGCGCCCAAGGCAACCTGCGCGCCGGCGGCAATTGAGCGTTGAACGAGATCTTCAACATCATCGACGGCTTTGGCGTTGACTAAGGGGCCCATGTGTACGCCATCTTCCATGCCATTGCCCACTTTAAGTGCTGCCGCGGCCGCAACGAGTTTTTCTACAAAGACATCGTAGACACCACGCTGAATCAGAAGTCGGTTTGAGCAAACGCAGGTCTGACCGCTATTGCGGTATTTAGAAATCATGGCGCCCTGCACCGCAGCATCGATATCTGCATCGTCAAAAACAATAAAGGGTGCGTTGCCACCTAATTCCATCGACGTCTTTTTCATGGTCTGCGCGCACTGGGCTTCGAGCATCTTGCCCACCGGCGTCGAGCCGGTGAAGGTCAGTTTACGTACACTCGGATGACTGCTCAGCTCTGTGCCTATCGCAGCGGCACTGCCACAAACAATATTTAATACGCCCGCGGGGATCCCAGCTCGATGCGCGAGTTCTGCCATCGCTAGCGCCGATAAGGGCGTTTCACTGGCCGGTTTAATAACAATTGTGCAACCGGCGGCAAGTGCCGGCGCTGCTTTGCGGGCAATCATGGCATTGGGGAAGTTCCAAGGTGTGATGGCCGCGACTACACCGACAGCTTGCTTGATGCAAATGATTCGTTTGTCGGGGCCAGGCGCTGGAATGACATCGCCATCGATACGTTTGGCTTGTTCACCAAACCATTCAACAAAGGACGCACCATAGGCCACTTCGCCGCGAGACTCGGCGAGAGTTTTGCCCTGCTCAGCGGTCATAATGATTGCTAAGTCCTCTTGATGTTCCATCATCAAGTCGAACCAGCGCCTAAGCGCCTGAGCTCTGACTTTTGCCGGTTGTGCCCGCCACGCGGGCAACGCGGCTTCAGCTGCCTCAATGGCCCTTCGTGTCTCAATGGCACCGACTCGAGCGACTTCAGTCAATACACTACCTGTCGCAGGGTTAGTGATCGGCAGCGTTTCACCATTATCAGCTTCGACCCATTCACCATTGATATAAGCGAGGGTGCGAAGTAGTGCCGGGTCATTTATTAATAACGTCATAGAGGCCTCAAAATTGGTAGCGACAAAGGTGTATAAGAGGGTTAGTTTAACGCGAGTACGCAGGCAGGTGTTAGCGCTTCTAGCCGCGCGGTCGGCGTGTTCTTAGCCCATGTTTACGCATAAGCCCGCGGATCTGGTTGTAACTTAGGCCAAGTAATTCGGCGGCATCTTTTTGCTGTTGCTGGCTCTGCAGCAGCGCGCTTTCAAGCCACATGCGCTCGGCATTGACCATGGTGTCGTTTAGGTTTATCGGCAATGCTTGTCGGCTAACTGGTTGAGTGTCGGCTTGGGGTAGCGCCGGTTGCACGGGTAGGTCTGTTACAGCAGCCTCGAGATAGGTATTGTCATTATCGCGGTCCGGTGATGTCTCGCCATAACCCGCATAGGGATCGATAATCACACTATCTACCGGATCACTTTGCCGTCCCCAACGATAGATTGAACGTTCCACCACATTTTTTAGTTCTCGGACGTTACCGAGCCAGGTGTGTCGCTGTAGTTCGTGCAGCGCTGCATCGCTGAATCCCGGAAATACCTCCCAACCCAATTCAGAAATCAGCTTAATGGCGAAGTGGTTCGCCAATTCAAGGATGTCCTCGGGTCGCTCTCGCAGTGGAGGGAGGCGCACGACATCAAAGGTCAGTCGGTCGAGTAAATCCCAGCGAAACTTACCCGCATCGGCCATGCGGCGAAGGTCCGCATTTGTGGCGGCGATGATGCGTACATCGACGGACAGCGTTTTGTGGCCGCCGACTCGCTCGAACTCGCCATACTCTATTAATCGTAATAGCTTCTCCTGCAATCGTAATGACATGGTGCCGAGTTCATCGAGGAATAGGGTACCGCCATCGGCCCGCTCAAACCGTCCAACATGCAGTTTGGTTGCACCCGTGAACGCGCCAGCCTCATGGCCAAAGAGCTCACTCTCCATCAAGGATTCGGTGATGGCGCCGCAATTGATTTTAATGAAGGCCTGAGACCAACGAGGGGACAGAAAGTGCAAGCGTTCTGCCGCCAGCTCTTTACCTGTACCACGCTCGCCAATCACCAATATTGGGCGATCGATATCCGCCAGCGACGAGAGGTGATCAAGGGCCATAGCCAAGGCGGGAGAGTGGCCAATCATATTTTGAGAGACTGAATTCATGAGTAAATAATACCTTAAGAAGGTTAAAAAAACCTAAAGTAAAGGCTAATATACTCTTTTATTTTACTGTGCTCAGCGAGGATTTACATAGATACGGCCATAACTCATTGTTATTTATGTATAAAAAATAGCTGGCACGCCACTTGATATAACCATGTTGAAGGCGCCGGATTCACCGGCTTGCCGAAGGGAACGGAAATCCCAAAGGAGCTAACGACATGGACGTAATTGACGAACGTTTTTTAATTTATACCGCAGTGATGATTATCTGCAGTGCGCTTGCCACTTTTGCAGGCCTAACCGCTGGTGTAGCAACTTTTTCAGTGGTCACTGTAGGGATTGAATTTGCGTACTGGTCTAGCGGTGTAATGAACGCACCCGATCAGCCAACCGCCGCTAACTAAACGGAGATTTATACCATGGGTATTTTTTCACGCATGTCCGACATTATTAATTCCAATATCAATGCGCTACTTGATAACGCAGAAGATCCGGAAAAAATGATTCGATTGATTATCCAAGAAATGGAAGACACTTTAGTTGAGGTGCGCAGCGCTTCAGCGCGAGTGTTAGCCGATCGAAAAACCGCTGCACGCCGTTATGCCCAGGTTGAGCAAGAAGCTCAAGGCTGGGAGGACAAAGCGAAGTTGGCGATTAATAAGGGTCGTGAAGACCTCGCTAGAGCGGCGCTACAAGAGCGTCGTTCTATTGAGGAAGATCTCGCTGGGGTCGAGCATGAATTGATCGCGACAGACGAGCATATCGCGCAACTTAACGAAGAAGTGAGCCAGCTACAGAGCAAGCTCGACGACGCCAAGGCCAAGCAAAAGGTACTGTTGATGCGTTCGAAGACTGTCGAATCGCGAATTAAGGTCAAGCGACAGGTCCATCGGGGCGAGCTCGATGATGCGTTTAACAAGTTCGAACGCTTTGAACGACGTATGGACAATCTTGAGGGCGAACTGGACGCCATAGACATGGGCCGTGACATCTCGACTGGGCTCGCCGCTGAAATTGATGCACTCCATCAGGATGAGTGGCTGTCAGAAGAGCTCGAGCGCCTAAAAGCGTCTATGGATCCAGGGGCGAGTGTCGAAACCCGCAAAGATTCAGAGGAATGAGATGAAAGCCGAGAGAAGGCTGACTACACTCTACGGTCGCACTGACAATTTAAGGAACAACAATGAACATCACTGAAATGCTGTTTGTGCCAATGATCCTGTTTATGGTGATAGTTGCGCCGGTCTGGATCACCATGCACTACCGCAGCCTCAATCGGTCGAGCCGAAGTTTGAGCGATGATGATCGACAGGCATTAGATGAAATGCTCGAAACGGTTGATAAACTAAATGACCGTATAGGCTCGCTAGAGTCAATCTTAGATGCCGACCACCCTAGCTGGCGGCACAATTCACCACAGGATACGCATCGTGATCCTCAACACACCCCACAGCACAAGGAGTAGTTGTTATGCGCAGGGATAAGCGTGAAGGTTTTGGCTCGCGACGCAGTCGTGGCTGGGGAATGGGTTTGTATCGGAATCGTTCCCAGGGTTGGATTGGCGGTGTCTGTTCGGGGCTTGCTGATCATTGGGATTTACCCTATTGGATGACACGACTGGGGGCAATTGCACTGCTGATTTTCACAGGCACGCTGGCCTTTTGGGCATATGTAGCGGCCTGGGTTATCTTAGCGCCGCGCTCAACGCGCTGGGATGCCGAAAAAACGCAGGGTGCAGGCGATGATGTCGAGATGGAATATGACGAGAACAAGCATCAGTACCGTCCGCGCACGGTGTTTCGCTATTCTGACGCGCCCACCGAGAGGGTTCGCAAAGCGAAGGAGCGGCTCGATGGTGCACTGCGTCGGGTCGAAGCGATGGAGCGCTACGTGACATCGCGGCAGTATGATCTCAACCGCGAGTTCTCTAAGCTTTAATCAATCTGCGGGGCAATTAATCGCCGCCCGGGGTAGCGACCTTCTAGTCGCTGCCCTTTTTCGATCACAACGGCACCACCTACGACCACCCAATTGATACCAACTGACGCCTGATAAGGGTCTCCATAGCGCGCAGTTGTAGCAATAACACTGGGATCGAAAATCACTAAATCAGCATCGGCACCTATTTGTATGCGCCCTTTGGTTTTAAAAACCGGCGATGCCTGCTCGAGCCACTGCGCAGGCAATAGCGTGATTCGCTTTATCGCGTCACTCAGCGTCAATACTTTTTGTTCGCGAACATAATGTCCGAGTAGTCTTGAGAACGTACCTGCGATATTGGGATTTGTTTTGATGTCTAAATCAAGCGCGGGCAGCGCGTCGGTGGACACCATCATACCGGGCCACTGCAGTGCACGCTCAATCCAAGCCTCTTTGACATAGTGATGATTAACCATGCCATAGGGCATAGTTTGTTGATAACGATGCCAAGTTTCTTCAGTTAGCCACTCACCGGTAGTAATCCATTGCACGTCGGTATAATCGATACCAAAGATTTTGCGCCAATCACGATTGCGAAACACATCAGCAGAGATACTTGTGCCGCCCGCGGGCCAGCTGAGCGTTTCAGTCGTGATGTTTGCACCCGCTTGGTTGGCGGCATCAATTTTGTCGAGCCAATCACCCACCGATCCCATAGCACTGTGGGTGATATGGGAAATTAGCACCGGTGCACCGCTGCGCTTGGCTTGCTGAATAATCTCGTCGATGCCCATCGGGTCACCCGGGAAACCGCGCCGCACATGAACCGCCACAGGGCGCTGAAACTCAGCGGCTGTATCAAAAACCATAGCCAGCTCTTCAGCGCTGATCGCAGACGTCATGTAATCGAGCAGCAAACCAATGCCCAGACCGCCGTTGCGCAACCCTTGACGAAGTAGTGTCCGCATTTGTTCGATCTGCGCATTGCTAGCGGGTGTATTCCAAGCGGAACTAGCCATCGTCATAGCGATTTGACGACCGGCGAAAGCATAAGGCTGATCTTTACCTTCAATCACTTTAATTCGGATCGCCGCATGAGAAACCGAAGCCCCAAAATTAATCTGCGCGCCGCCGGTAAAATGGTCTCCATAAGCAGACACAGGCCAAGCACCCATTTCCAGGTCTAATTGGCTGGTAATGCCATCGTGCAAGCTCAGATGCTGCCCCAGTAGCGTCGGCGAATGGGTATGAATGTCGATGAACCCTGGGCTCACAGTTTGTCCACTGGCGTCGATGGTCTGAGTGCCGGTGAGCGGGGTTTCACTGACAGCGACAATGCGCCCCCCCCGAATACCGATATCACGCCGAGCATCCAATTGCGTCTCCGGGTCGATCACACGCCCAGCGTGAATCACCAGATCAAAGGTATTGTCGCTTTGTGCAGTCACTGCCGGCGTAACGAATACAAAGACCGCCAGTAACGCTTTAAATGTGTTGAGCATATTGTCGTCCTAGGCTGGCTTTAGTGGAGTCACTTAGTTGGCACCTGTAGGTGCTAGCTGTCAAGTTTTGGCGTCCCGTAGCGTCCCGTGGCGTTCACGGTGCTACATAGTTTTAGCCCGTGTCACAGCTAACAGCGCTGCGGTTTTAGGCCAGAGGAGTGACCTCGAGTCAACTGCATGAGATCATGAGCAAACCACCGCCTAATACCTAACAAGCGCAGCGATTTACGCGCTATTCAAATGCTCGCGAGTGACTTGATGCAAACACTAAAACGCTTTAATGATCCAGATACAGATCATGACAACAGCGATGGGCCAACCGTCGTATTTTTACATGCCAATGGCTACCCACCAGAAAGCTATCGACTTCTGCTCGAGACAGTCTCTCATGGTGCCACGGTTTACACGGTAGAGCATCGACCACTATGGATTAGCGAACCTGCACCAAAGCGGCTTAGCTGGCAGATCTACGCAGATGATCTCATTGCGACACTAGATCAGTCTCCTTTAGGAGCGGTTTGGTTACTCGGGCACTCAATGGGCGCGGTAATCAGTCTATTAATCGCAGAGCGACGACCAGACCTTGTTCGTGGGCTCATCGCCATGGATCCAGTACTACTGCCGCGACGCTTAATTTGGGCCAGCAGACTACTGGGCCTATTTAGTGGTGACAATATGCCGATGGTTAAACGAGCGCTTGGTAGACCCCACGATTTTGACAGCTATGAGGCCGCATTCGATTTTTATCGCGGCAAGCGCGCCTTTCAACGGGTCTCCGACGCCGTCTTACTCGACTACGTGCATAGCGCGCATCAATCGTCACCTGAGCAGCGCATTACGCTACGCTGGTCAGGTGCTTGGGAGGCCTGTGTTTATCGCTCGGCAGGTATAGTGTGGCCTGCGCTAGGCGCCATTAAAATGCCGATGCTAGGTATCGCAGGAAGTGTGAGTGATGTGCTCTCTGCACCGGTGCTGGACAGGTGGCAGCAGAAGGTGAAGCAATTGTCGCTGCATGTTTTGTCGGGCGGGCATTTGATACCACTTGAGGCACCGGAGCAATGTGCGGAGTTGATAAAAGATTTTATTTCAGCTCAAAATGACTCATAGTGATCTGACGTATTTAAGCCATAATAAGCTATAAATAGTCCTAATGCGGCAGCGCTGCGACATTAGAGAATCCATATTTACTAAACCATTTTGCTCGGAGTTAACATGAACAAACTACTGATCATCGCTGATATCGAAGATGGCTGCGCGGCGATACCACGGGGCTTAGTGTTAGCGAAAGAAATGGATTTGCAGCCCGAGATAATAGCGTTTACGTGGGCCGACATTCAGCGCTTAAAGGTCGACTCTGCGACTGCGGCTAAGATCAAAAAACAGCTGCTCGAGGAACGCAAGGCAACCATTTCGACACGGATTGCAAAATATGCGGGTGATGACAATAAAATAAAACGGCACGTAATCTGGGCAGAGGATATCCATACGCCGATTATGAAACGCGTAACATCAGACTTCATGGCAGTGGTGAAGTCGCGCCATCAGTCTAAATCGCTTGGGCATACACCAACAGACTGGCATTTATTGCGCGAATGCCCGGTGCCAGTGTTGCTCGTTGGAAAAAAGAAATGGCTAAGATCGGCGCCAATTTTGGCGAGTGTTGATTTAGCGGCTACCAGCAGCACCAAACAAAAGTTAAACATCGACGTGATTCTTGAGGCGCGGCATTATGCCGAGATTTTTAACGCGGAATTACAGGTTTTGTGTGTTATCGACGTCCCTGCCGTGCTGACCGAATTAGATATTATCGATGCAAAAAGCTACGCTAAGCAACGTGAAGTTGAACTGAAGCCAAAGCTGATTGCGCTGGCAGAAGCCACAGGTTTGTCGCCTAAATTGTTTAAGTTAAAACGTGGACCGGTGGATAAGACGATTGTCTCGGAAGCGCATGATTTGAAACCACAGCTTCTGGTAATGGGCACCGTAGGTCGCAAGGGCATCAAGGCCAAACTATTGGGTAATACGGCGGAGTCGGTTCTACAATTACTCAATAGTGACACCTTAACGATCAAACCGTAGTAGCGATGCGCGCGGCGAAATATTTTGCCTAGCGTTAGATACAGCGCCTCGCGCAATACACAAGCGATACTCGCGCAATCGTAGCGAAAAACTAAAATAAGCAGGGGTGTGCTGCACTGATTAATGCCTTATAGCCACTCGCCACTAACGCATCGACAATGCGTGGGTAGGCATTAATATAAGATTGTTTCTATTCGGGGAGATCTCCTCGTCATCGAAAATCTACAATGCGGCAAGCATTCGCACCGCCGAAGAGGGACTTGAATCGTGGCTACAGGCAGTTTACTGGTACTTCTTGATGACATCGCAGCGATTCTTGATGATGTAGCCGTAATGACAAAGCTCGCTGCCAATAAGGCCGCAGGGGTACTGGGTGACGACTTAGCCGTCAACGCAGAAAAGGTCAGCGGCGTTCGCCCAGAACGAGAGCTAGCCGTTGTTTGGGCCGTGGCGAAGGGCTCGTTTGTTAATAAGCTTATTTTGGTACCGATGGCATTGTTGATTTCAGCTATTGTGCCTTGGTTGATTACGCCGTTATTGGTTTGTGGGGGCTTGTACCTCTGTTTCGAGGGGGCAGAAAAACTCCTTCATTGGAACGCCACTAGTCATAATGCGGATGAAGCGCAGCGACATTTGCAGCAACTGGCCGACCCCAAGTTTGATCTTGCCGCGCTAGAAAAGCAAAAAATTCGAGGGGCAATTACGACTGACTTTATTTTGTCAGCCGAAATTATCGTGTTGACCCTCGGGGTTGTCGAGAATTCGGGTTTTATTACTCAGCTCCTCGTTTTGGCCGGTATTGCATCACTGATGACCGTCGGTGTTTATGGCCTGGTGGCGGGCATTGTCAAAATTGACGATGTGGGACTCCACTTTGCCGAAACACAGCGTTCAGGATGGGTGGGCAGTGCGCTGCGGCAACTGGGTCACTTTCTACTTTCATTTGCGCCCTGGCTTATGAAAGCGTTGTCGATTGTTGGCACCATCGCTATGTTTTTAGTTGGCGGTGGCATTCTCTTGCATGCTGCACACTCGGCAGACCAGTTTCTTTCAACCCTTGTCCTGAATTTGGGTGTATTCGGATCCTTAGTCAAAAGCATTGCAGGGGGATTGCTTGGTCTCTTTGCCGGTGTTGTTTTGGTAAAACTACTCGGTCCTATTGAGCGTCTTTGGCGGCGTCAGGCAAAGTAGCAAATTTCCACTGGTAAGCCCGTTTCGTCGTGGCTAGGTTTTGCCGGAAGCGTGCAGAGCTGCCGGCCGCCACAGGCCATCAATGCGAGGCACATTGCATCAACAATATCGTCTCTTGCGACGTCGCCTCGTTTTGTTGCACTGACAATGGATTCGTAACAGCTCAGCGCGGCTGGATGATTCCTGTCGAGAAGGGCAAGGCGCTCTTTAAGCCCCTCCGGCTTTTTCTTTGGCCAGCACAATGGTTTACCGGCTAGTGCTTGAAACGCCACCTCGGGGTGTGACTCGCGAAGCCGTCGTTGGGGTTTAGTCTGTTGCTGCAGATACGTGTCGACTTCTCTGATCTTAGGCACAATGTTCCAGCTTTGTATGCTCAGGCCTTTGTCCTGAATGCTGCGACTTAATGCGTTTGCTTGCTGATATTCGCTACAGCTGAGTAGCTGTCGTAAAGGGGCGGGGAAGATACTTGAACGACGCGCGGGTCCTAAATAACGGCGAGCGGCGATGTCACAATCTCGGCTGGTAAGAGAACTCAGACCAATCGGTATGTCGATATATATCGCCCCGGTGCTGGGTAGCTGCTGTATCAAACTCGCGATCGTGCCCGCTAAGGCCCAGTGTAGATCCCCATCACATAAGCTAACTGCTAGCCATCCCGACGGGCAGCCGTCTATGCCAATACTGTCCATATTCGTGTCCATGCCTAGGTCGTCTCACGGAGGCACAGGTGATTGTTAGGCGGTTACTTTGGCTCGGTTATTTTGGATCGGTTATTTTAGCTGAAAACAAAAAACCCCGACACTAAGGCCGGGGTTTTCTGAGTGTATTCTGCGTGTTTTAGCGAACTAGCTGAAGTCCCGCGTGCGGACATTGTAAAAAGGTCGCACTGAACCGTCTTCTTCAAGCCGCATGAAGTCACTGCCATCGGGGTTCGAGAGAACCACTTCCATTGGCTGGAACAGTGGACGACGCACAAAAGCGACAAACCAACCAAATTGTTCCTTTGTGTTGAGTGCAATCCGCTGATCATCATTTAATAGTCGATGCATATTCGCGGGCAGTGAGTCATCGCTGCCGCGGCGTTCTGCGACACCAACATTAGGCATATTCATATTGATTGCTGCTGACATATTCATGATGGTGCCCCTAAATTGTTCAAAAACTTAAATGCGGTTACTTGAGGCTTAAGATAATTGCAGCGACCAAAATAAAACAGCAGCAGAGTGCGGTTTTGTGAGCCGCATCACAAAGAATAGATCTTTAGGGCTTATCCTCTCGACAAGGTACTTAATTGCGACGCATGTTTAGCCCCAGATTTGTGATCTGGATCACAAAAACAAGCGCGCCAAGCTATCATATGAAAATTCTGGCATGTATCGACGTTATTCCTGCGTAATGACGCAAAACACGCCTCGTCATCTGGGCGGTCTCACAGTGACAATGACAATGACAATGACAATGACAATGACAATGACAATGGCAATGGCAATGGCAATGGCAAGGATATGGACATTCTAACTAACGCCGCTGGGCGCGGAGACTGCAGATCATTATGAAGTGTCTAGCGATACTGCCGCGCGCGCCCAAACAACACTGGGCAGTATTTTCGCGTAAAGTTCGTTGGTCTTTCAAAGCGGCGTAGAGGAGTGTAATTCAGTGATAGATCAGACAATAATTCGTTCTTTTATTAAGCGCTCGACGTGGTTTGAAAGTATTCCCGAGCCCTTACTCGATGAACTGATCAGGCAAGTCCGCATCATAATATTAGAGCCCAATACTTATGTTTGGTCGATCGCCG
Source organism: uncultured Luminiphilus sp. (assembly GCA_963926325.1). Classification (GTDB taxonomy): domain Bacteria; phylum Pseudomonadota; class Gammaproteobacteria; order Pseudomonadales; family Halieaceae; genus Luminiphilus. The sequence goes on from CAWUXF010000086.1 coordinate 24,916, forward strand.
ATCAAACCACATCGGTTTATGGCGTGCTATCGGGGCGTGTTCGTACCGGAATCGCCAGTGCGCAGGGGCATGAATTCGCTATTAACGACTGTGAGCCTGGCGCATGGCTTGGTGCACCTTGTCTGGTAAACGACGGCGGCAGGGTTATCGAGGCAAAAACATTACGCTCATCTGAATTGCTCGTGATCAGCCGACAGGCCATGCTTCGCCTGGCAGATCAGTGGCCGTTGTTGTACCGCAATATTTTAAGGCACAACGTAGAGGAGAGTAGAGGGCTTTATGTATTGTTAACCGGCATGGCTTTTTATCCCTTGCGCGCCAGAGTTGCTGGGCGATTACTAGAGCTGATCAAAGATAGGGGGGTCGCGGTCGATGAGGGTATATTGCTCACCTCAAATCTGAATCAAAATGATTTTGCACAACTGGCGGCTGGATCCCGTCAGCGAGTCAACAAAATTTTCCGGGAATGGGACAAAATGGGCATGATTGAATACCAATCTGATCGCCTTTTAATCCGTGATGTGGCGGCCCTTGAACGAGAGATGACGCCGTTCGATTGATCTGTCACCAAGGTGACAAGGCTTGCGCCGTCAACACTGGTAGTCTGAGCACTCAAAGTACCTACGTTAATAGTACCTACGCCAATAGTACCTACGCTAATAAGGCAAGCATCTTCCAGCGCGGATTCTCGAACAACACGCTCAAGCCAGACGCGTTGGGCCTGCTAATGCCGATTTGCGAATGGCTGCTAGCATGAGGTCCGACATGATGATGGTGATGGCGATGGCGATGGCGATGCGCCAGCAATTCTTGGCTATGTGCGTTTTTTCTGGCGACGAGCTGCTTGAAAAACACACCTGGGTAACGCTTATACTGGGTTTAGGTGTTGCGGCACCTATCATTGCGTTCCAATCGCTTTAGTCATGGCTAGTGTGGGCGCGATGCACGCTACGTCAATAATAGAAGGTTCTCAGCTATGTTTAAGTTCGACCCTCACGGTAGTTACATGATGCCGGCGCACTTCGGCCCTCGGCCGAGCTCACCCAAGTCAAGCGGCTGGTATCGCGATGTAACGCTCATGGTAGTGCCGTTTGTCACCGACAGAGCAAAGTTGGCCGCCTATCTTCCTGAACCCTATGAGGTCGCCGAGGATGCCGTGGTGACGGTCACCTATGCGCGTAACCGACAAGTCGATTGGCTCGCCGGGCATGGCTATAATTTAATCGGTGTTAGCGCTGCGGTCGTCTTTCGGGGTGAGAATGAGACCTTGGAAGGGCATTACACATTGGTGATGTGGGAGAATTTAGCGGATCCGATTTTGACTGGTCGTGAGTTACAGGGAATTCCAAAAATTTATGCTGACATCGAAGATCACACAGAGATAGCGGGTCGCTGGGAAACCAGGGCACAACACTTTGGATCGCCAATTCTTGATATGAGTATTGACGCATTGCGCGATCCCAGTGCAGCCGAGATTGCCGCCTATGAACAAGCTACGCAGGGTAAAGATAACCCCATGGGCTGGCGATATTTTCCTGGTATTAGCGGTTTCGGGCACCGTGTTATGGAGCCGACAACCTTCCCCTCAGAAACGACGCTCACTGAGGTTCAAGTGGGGCAGGGTAGACTCGACTGGCATCAGTTGACATGGGAGCAGAATCCCACCCAATGCCATATTGTGAACGCGCTTGCAGATTTGCCGGTGCTATCGTATCTGCCTGCTATGGTGGCAAAGGGCAGTACTAATTTAATCTTACTCGATCGTTTACCTCGGACAATTAAATGACACTCATGACACGAGGCCAGTTCGCGCTCGCGGTTAAAGGCGCCTGTTGATGTTACGCGAAATTCGCAACGTCACTTTTATTGGGGCCGGCAATATGGGTTGCTTCAATGCAGCAAAGGCTGCCTGTGCTGGATATAGAGTGACGCTTTACGATATTAACGAAGCGAGCTTGGATCGAGCGCGAGTGCTCTGCCAAGGATATGCTGACTATTTTCTATCAACCGATTATTGCAGTGCTGAAACCGCGCGACAGGCCATTAGTGACATCATATTCACCACAGATTTCGCCTTTGCGAGTAGCGATGCTGATTTGGTGAGCGAGTCAGTTTTTGAACAGCTCGATTTAAAACGCGAGGTCCACCGCAACCTCGATACCTTATGCCACCCGCACACAATCCTGACGACTAACGCTTCCTTTCTACTCGGCTCACACATCGAAGATGCGGTTGCCCGTGGCGATCGTTTTGCAGCTATGCATTCCTATATGGGATCGCCGTTGGTCGATATCGTCGCTAGCGGGCGCACTAGCGTAGCAACAATCAATAGCCTAGAGGCTTACACACGCAGCTTAAAAGCCGTACCGCTGATACTGAAAAAAGAGCATCCAGGTTATGTGCTAAATGCTATTTTGGCGCCATTTTTAGGTATGTCCATGACCTTGGTTGCCGAAGGCTTCGCCAGTATTGAGCAGGTCGATCGTGCCTGGATGACATTTAGATCTGCACCCATGGGGCCCATGGGAATTATGGATATTATCGGCCTAAACCTTATTCAGAACGGTTGGGAAAGCAGGCCAACAGATACCGTGGATGCGGGTTTGAAAGCGCGTGTGCTGGCGATCCTTAACCCAATGGTTGCTGAGAATCAGCTGGGCGCCGCTACCGGCATGGGGTTTTATCAATATCCCGAGCCAGCCTTTGCGCAGCCGGGTTTCTTGCGCCATGAACCTGCTATCGAGGCACTTTATCAGCCCTTGATGACCGTCTGGATTGCCAGTGCGGTCAAAGTCGCCGCGGCAGACATCGTGAACCCCGTTGAAATCGATCGGGCTTGGATGATCGGCACGTCCCTCGACCAAGGCCCATTCGGTGTATTACGCACCATGGGTAGTGATGCGTTTATTGTGATGCTCGAGGGGCTCGTAGCCGCCGGTGGATTCAGCGCTGATGACGCCGCTTTAGTGCGGGCATACCTGCAAAATAATCTCTAATTTGAAGTAACAATAGATTCAACGGAGCAGCTCGTTTGGCGGCCAATAACAAAAGGAGTGTGTTGTGAATTTGTTGACCAAACTAAGCTACGGTGTGGGTCAGTTATCCGATGGTGTAAAACAGTCTGCGTTCACCACGTTTCTATTCTTCTATTACAATCAGGTGCTGGGTCTCAGTGGTAGTTTAGCGGGCATGGCCGCGCTGCTAGCACTATTAGCCGACGCAATCACCGATCCAATGATAGGGCAGCTGTCTGATCGCTTTCAGTCGCGCTGGGGCCGTCGCCACCCATTTATGTTGGCCGGCGCGATACCTTTCGGCATTGCTATCGTTGTTTTATTTACGCCACCCGATGGCCTTGACCAAATCCAGTTATTTGCCTGGATGTTGGCTGGCGCGATCGCTGTACGCTTGACGCTCACCTTGTTTTTTGTCCCGCATTTATCACTCGGCGCTGAGCTAGTTAGGGATTATCACGGTCGAACCTCCCTAATTGGTTACCGTGTATTTTTTACTTACGTCGGCATCCTGCTTACCAGCGTCATCGGCTTCGCCGTATTCTTTCCGCCCACAGAAGCTTTTACTAACGGTATGCTTAACAAAGCGAGCTATCCGAAGTTTGGCATTTTTTGCGCCGTACTCGGCAGCGTCTCGATGTTGCTCTGTGTTTTTGGCACACGTCATGCTATTCCCAAACCAATAGCAACGTTACCACGCACTGACACACGCAGTGCTTGGCTAGCATTCGTCGATATGTTTCGTACCCTAAAACTACATTCTTTTCGTATATTGTTTTTTGCGGGCATTTTATTTGCAACTTTTGTCGGTCTTATACAAACCCTATTGGTATACGTCGCGACCTATGTATTTGAGTTTAAGTCCGCTCAGCTAGCAGGCCTCGCGGGGTCACTGGTCGTAGGCATTATTTTTGCCTCGTTTGTTGCACAGTATTTATCGCGCCGTTTTGATAAAAAGCAGGCACTGGGATGGTGCGCGATCGTAGGCAGTATCTTCGCCTTCTCACCACAAATTCTTTACTTCGGTGGCCTGTTAGAACACCTGAGTATCTCGGTGAAATTTGCGCTGGTTTTTTCCGTCAACGGTATTTCACAAATTTTCTTCATCGCCTATGTCATCTTAATCGATTCGATGTTGTCAGATGTCATTGATGAACACGAACTGGCATCACATCAGAGAGAAGAAGGCCTGTTCTTCGCTGCCCGCGCATTTGCAACTAAGGCGAGTTATGGCTTGGGTAGTTTCTTTGCGGGTGTAGGTTTGGATATCATCCAATTCCCAAAAGCTGCCACGCTAGAGACCGTGTCTAGCGACGCGATCTTCAAGTTGGCAATTTTGTCGGGGCCCGTGATGTTTATATTATTTGCCACAACGGTTTTAGTGACTTCCCGTTACTCACTGAGCGCTGCCAAGCACGCAAGAATTATGACCGTTATCCGAGCAAGAGCCGTTGTCAGTTGATAGATTTTGGCTATGACGCCACCAATGGCTAATGTCGTAACGCAGTAACGCACAAATAGGCAGCGTCGCTTGAGCTATGCTTCTATTATTTAACAAGTCGAACGATGAGAGGTGTTGAACAATGTCGACCAAAGATTTAAGTGTAGCTCGTTTATTTTCACTGGACGGTAAAGTGGCACTGGTGACTGGTGGCTCACGTGGTATTGGTTACATGATTAGCCAGGGGCTGTTGCAAGCAGGTGCGCGGGTGTATATCACTGCACGCAAGGCTGACGCGTGCGAACAAGCGGCGCAGTCATTGAGTGCCTATGGAGAATGTTATGCCATCCCTACAGATATTACTGAGCCTGAGGGACTGCAGTCACTTTGTGCGCAAATCCAGAGTCGTGAGCCTGAATTACATATTCTGATTAATAATGCTGGGGCCGCGTGGGGCGAGCGTTTCGAAACCTATCCGGACTCAGCATTTGATAAGCTGATGAATATTAATGTCAAAGCCGTATTTACTCTTACACAAGCCCTAACGCCCTTGCTAGAGGCTACCGCGATCGCTGCAGACGATCCGAGTCGTGTGATTAACATAGGTTCAATGGACGGTTTACATATTCCAACGGTTACCGGTCTCGGTACTTATGCGTATACGGCAAGCAAAGCCGCTGTGCATCACCTGACACGGCATTTAGCCGTCGAGCTTGGACCACGAAATATTACGGTGAATGCCATTGCGCCAGGCTTCTTTCCCAGCAAAATGACCGACCAACTTTTTGAGCACCGCTTGGCGGATATCGAACACAATAGTTTACTCGGCAGAGTGGGGCAGGATGAAGAGATGGCGGGAATCGCTATATATCTCTGTGCACGTGCGGGGGCTTATACCCACGGCGCGGTGATTCCCGTTGATGGGGGCACCTCGATTAATTGGCGACATGGTTCCGTGTCAGGGGATCAGCTCGGATAGACGCTTACCCGCTAGTGCAGTAAAAATTTTATGTATCGACGGGGGCGTCTACCGCGCTAAGTCTCAGCGTCGATGCGATGGCGGCGCCTTTACTGGTGTCGTTGCTTTCTAGCGCTTAACTAACCCAGCAACCACGGTTTTAGGGCCGCTAAATTACTGAGCACGATTTGCTGCGCACGGGGATCTTGATGGTGCTCATGTGGGTCTAAATTCAGTAATTTCAGCAAGTAGGGCACTAACCTGGCGCGAGTATTAATCAACAACGCGTTATCGATCATGCCGTGATCTTCAGCCACGACTTGCCGCTGAGCAAATGATAGGCGAGGGTCTGGTTCAATCCGCAGTGTGATCAGCGTATTCCAGTCGACATCTTCCTCAACGCCCTTGTCAGAGGCGCCAAGGATCTCGGGTGTGTCTCGAAAACGGCTCAAAACAAAGTCGCGATAATCCTGATTTTTCTCACACCAGCCACGCACATGCCAGCGCAAACCTGTCCACACCAAGGTATGGGGCACAATAATACGACCTTCTCGATCTGGGTTATTAACTGACACATAATCTACTTCAATCCGCAGTCTTTGACGGGCAGCTTGAATCAAGGGCCGCAATATCTCTGCTGAAATCGACCTTTTCGGCACGGTCAGTATTTCGGTATTAGGCGTCGCCAAAGCGAGATCAGAAAAAGTTTGCTGAAGCTCGCTGTTGCGCGCCAAAAGCTGCAGATACTCGTCTGCATGGCCGCGAGTGACTTGTGGCAAAAAACCTTTAGTCGGTACATAGCCCTTTATATATTTATCGTAATGTAAATTATCTGGGGCAATTTCCCGAATATAGACATTAATATCTTTACTCGCTTGCTGCCGACCAATACCAAAGGTGTCACACAAGTGACGCGTGGTCAGTCGACCCTCCCAGAGTGCGATGACCTCGATAAATCGGTATCGAACCAACTGCTCCCATCGATGGGGCCAAGGGGTGGTCATACGCGTTTACTCACTCTAAATGCTTAGTGCAGTGTATCTAAAATCATTTGGATATCTTCGATAGTTGTTCGTGGGTTAACGATACAGAAACGCAAGACTGTCTCGCCCTCGTGTTTGGTCGTTGTCACAAAGGCGATTCCTTCATTTAGCAGGTGATCACTCCAGGTTTGATACTGTGCGGGCGTCCAATCTTTGCGCCGAAATAAGACAATTGAAAGATGTTGCTCCAGCACCATCTCTAAGTGGTCGTTGGCCTCGATCAATACAGCGGCTTCGCGGGCTATGGAGAGGGTTTGCTCAACGGCCTCGGTATAAGCGTTGGTGCCGTGCGTCGACAGACTAAACCACAGGGGTAGACCGCGCGCGCGCCGTGAAAGATGATGCGCATAATCTGAAGGGTTCCAAACGCCATCGTAAAGTACCTCGAGATAATCGCCGTGCTGTCGGTGCGCCCGTCGTGCGGTTTCGGGATCTCGATAAAGCAATGCACAGCAGTCAAAGGGCGCAAAAAGCCATTTATGAGGGTCAACAATAAAGCTATCTGAGCGCTCGATACCATTGAATTCTGCGCGCACGCTAGGCGCTGCAAGCGCTGCTCCACCATAAGCGCCATCGATATGCAGCCACAGTTTTTCTCGCTCACACACATCGGCAATGCCAGCGAACTCGTCGACGATACCCAGGTTCGTTGTACCAGCGGTTGCCGCTACCGCGAATAGACGCTGCCGTTGAGTGTCTGAAAGTGTCGCGATGGTATCTGCAATCGCGGCACCGGTTAGTCGATGTCCTGGCACTGTGATTAGATCGGCATCCATAACTTCAGTTGCTTGCTGTATTGAGGCATGCGCACCCTGAGACGAGATCACCAAGCCTCGCATGTGCGCCATGTCGGGGTTATGCCGACGCCATTCATGACGTGCTGCTACTAGGGCGCTTAGATTCCCGGCAGTACCGCCACTGACAAATGCGCCACCAGACTCTTTGGGAAAGCCTGCCAAATCGGCAATCCAACGCAGTGCTTGATTCTCTGCGTAGACGGCGCCGGAGCCCTCAAGCCACGAGCCACCGAAAATACTCGATGCGCCAACGACGAGGTCAAATAAAACTGAACTTTCAGTGGGCGCAGCAGGCACAAAGGCCAACAAGCGCGGATGGTCACTCGACAGACAGGCGGGCGCGAGTACCTCTGAAAAAATCCGCAGTGCTTCGAGGCCACCTAAACCATCATCAGTGATCGTTTGACCCGCTAAGGCGATGAGTTCAGCCTCTGACTTTGGTCCATCAAGTGGTGGTGGATCTAAGCGAATGCGGTCAATCGCATAGCTGACAACAGCTTCGGTGAGGACTTCCATGTTTTGATCGAATTTGTGCACGTAAGTACCTATCTTTAAAGGCGATAAAAAATGCATTATGTACTGCTGTGCCCAGTGTCTACACTCCCTAAACGCGGTATAAAGACGCCATCTAATTTTCTAAGGACGTATACACATGATGCTCTGGTTAGAAGTCGCTGCTTTTGCTTATTTCGTATTGGTTTGGTGGGGCTTTAGCGGTTATGCAAAGCGGCGTGCGCGAATGGGCAACGTGCTGTCACTGTCGCGCTCACTGCGTGATCATCGCAATGCGTGGACCGAACGGATGATGTGGCGTGAGATACGCATGACCGACGCTTCTTTGCTCGCTAATCAGGAGCGCGTAGTCGGTTTCTTTGCGAGCACGACACTATTATTGTTAGCCGCTGTCCTTACCGCGATTACCAATGCTCAGCAAATTATCGACCTGACGCAGCAAATGGCATGGTTTGAGGGGCAGGTATTAGCCCAATTAGAAATTAAGTTAGGGTTACTGCTGCTGATCCTTATTTACGCATTTTTTAAGATCACATGGGCATTACGACAGTATGGATTCGCCAGTGTGCTCGTGGGCAGCGCACCGATGCCTGAAGAGAATGTTAGCGCTGAAGAGCGGCATGCGTTTGCTCAAAACCTAGCGCGCTTGATGGATGCCGCGGGGCACGACAATAACAGCTGTCTCCGCTCGTATTATTTCATGCTGGCGATGGTTTTTTGGTTTGTAGGCCCGCTGCAGTTTATCATCGCGACAACCTTCGTTGTGCTCATATTGGCCAACCGAGAGTTCCGATCAAGCACTATCGCCTGTATTAGTGACGCTTATATCGCGCCTGATAAGGACAGCTTATCGGCTCACAGTAGGCGTGGAACGACATAGCCAGAGGCCTCCTAGCGCGATTAGCGCGCAGATCAGAGTGATGATTGCCGTGGGCACCAAGGTGCCATCGTAGGCAATGCCTGCGATATACCCGACTAGTGCAGCAATAATTGCATGCACAAAACCATAGGCTGCAGAGGCGCTCCCCGCGGTTTCGGGAAACAACGATACTGCCCCCATCGTGGCGTTTGCAGATATCAAGCCAATGCCTGCAAAAATAAGTGTTGAGCTCAGCGCCAATGTGACGATTTGGAGGTCTTCGCGCGTAGCGCTAAAGAGCAAAACTGACGCGGCGACCGCAGTTATAATACATCCGAACGCCATTGTGTTGTCGGCACCTATACGCATGACTAAGCTTGAACTTAGCAAGCTGCCGCACATAAACCCGAAAATCGATACCGCAAAAGCGTAGCCAAAGTTTTCAGGAGCGATGTCAAACACGTCAAACATAAAAAATGAAACGGTCGATAAATACGCAAATATTGCACCAAAGGAAGCCGTGCCACATATTTGATATCCGACAAAACGACGGTCATGAAAGTAGGTAATCAGCCGTTTGAAGACAATTAGAATCCGGATTTCTCCCTGATGAATTCTAGGTGCACTCTCTTCAAACAATCTGAGTCCCAGCAATACTACGATACCGAAGATAGCCAGGGTAAGGAATGTGGCTGGCCAGTCAAACCAGATTAAAACCCAAGCACCAATGGTGGGTGCGATCAATGGCACTACGGCCATTGCAGCACCGAGACTGGCCATAACTTGCGCGGCGCGATTGCCGCGATAACTGTCTCTTACCATTGCCCGGGCAATGACAGGGCCGCTAGCCGCTGCCATGCCCTGTAGCAAGCGCATCAGCCACAGGAATTCCATAGAGGGCGCAAACGCGCAAGCAATCGAGGTTAAAATGAACAGCCAGGTACCAATGGTAACCATCGGCAGTCGGCCGTAGTAATCAGATAACGGCCCAAAAATAAGCTGACCAAACGCAATACCAATCATAAAGGTACTAAGGGTTAGCTGACCATCAGCCTCAGATACACCAAAGTCCCTCACCATAGCCCCAATGCCAGGTAAATAGAGGTCAGTCGCTATCGCAGCATAGGCGACTAAGCCCACCAGGGTGGCATAGGTGAGTCGCTCACGCATCAGAGGGTGCTGTTTAGTTGACGGTAGGGGGCGCTAGCACCACTACTGGGCAAGACTCAGGTATGAAAAACTGTCCATTTTCAACATCCATAATATCCAATCCCATTGCACGATGGTTCGCAAAAAGTGCAATGCGCATTAAATAGGAGGACTCGCTGCTTTGCAGCTGAACCATTTGAAACAACTTGAGCTCAGTTTGCTCATCGAGCGCAGTGCGCATCGCCACTTGCTCCATATACTGTTTCGCAGCAGCGGGTTCCATCGGAGTCATTGGCTGCTTTAGCGCAGTGTCTAACATTTGCGCTAGCAGGTCTTTGTTTTCGTCAGCAAACAGGGTTGCCGATGCAATTTGGTCAAGTTTAGCCATTGCATCTTCCTATATTTGAGAATCGGAAATACACCTCTAGGGGCGTATGTGGTTAGTTTGGCGATCGCTGGGTGCCATTCGGCGTGGAGTCTAACAGATTTGAACGCTAGGCATAGTGCAGGTAGTTAACGCGTGTTGGGCATCATATGCGTGGCGGGTATCGTTTTTTGGGCTATTCGTACTTGACTCTGCCGTCACGCCTCCCTAATCTAGCGCGCCTCCGCCCGTAGCTCAGCTGGATAGAGCACCAGGCTTCGAACCTGGGTGTCGGGAGTTCGAATCTCTCCGGGCGGGCCATTTCTCTTGAGATGGATTGTAAGTGGTCGAGAAATTGCCCCATACCTTCCTATAGTCCCCCTATTTCCCCAATAAAAAGGGGCCAACGGGGGTGAAAATGTCAAGCCTCACTGTGAAAGCGTATGCGAACGAGATGCCCAGAACCGATCTAACAATCGAGAAAGGGGTTACGTTCCGCGTTCGCAGTGCCTCACATACCGTGTACAGATAGTGAAGATATCGATATACGCTGCGTAGGAAGAGAGCCGAACTATCGCTTCCCGCTAGATGGAATAGGCGTGATCAGTTAGCCGCAGACTTGCGGGTTATTGCGCAGTGGAAAGATAAAGTTAGGCGAGACATTAACCCAAAACGATTTATCCAAGAAGAAAGGAGAGTGCAAGCCGCTCGTCAGCTCGCGTTTGAAGAGGTCGCTCTTGAGTACCTTCCTATTTACCAAACACAGCCAACGAACAAAAAATAACAAAAAGCCTTCTTAAGCGAGCTTGAGTCATACCCATTTCCAATCATCGGGCGAGTACCAATTAGTGTGTTGCGAGTAAGCGATGTCGCTGATGTTTTTTACCCTTTGTGGAACGACCGTTATAGGGTTGCAATAAAGGCGAAAGATAGGTTTGAAGAACGTGTAGGCTGATTCGCTGATACAGTGGTAATGTCGCTGGGGAACCTGAATATAGGTGTTGCGAATGCTACTGAAGCCCGTTTATGCCGATGACCAAGGGTTGGTCGATAAGCCACTGACCGACGTCCGCTCTCAATGGGCGCCAAAAAAAGGTATCCATCTCTATCATTTCCCTTTGTCGCTGGACTCGCAAAAGGTAAGGCAGGGGCTTGAGGAGCTGGCTCTTGACTGGGAGTCGCACGTCATCTTACTGCCAGCGCAACAGCAATTTTCACCTGGCTACGCGCGCATAAATTCCCGATGTGTCGTACCTACGCTGGTCATCGACGGCAGAGTTACCACGGATACGGTCAATATCCTCTCAAATCTTTCTGGCCGCTTTGGCTTGGCAGCGAACTCTTTTCAAACGTCAGAGAATGAAAAAGAGTACGTAAATTACTGGGTTGATAAGGCGGCTTCCTTGTTTATCGAGGCACTTACTTATGGTTATGTCGAGGGTATCAAGAAGCCCTTTCCGCTTGGGAATGTTGCCAGTGACGGCAGCTATCATCAAAACAAAATTGATTTACTTTCGCGACTAATTGAAGAGTACAGAAACGACGAGACACTCCGGCTTGCCTATGAAAAGAAGCGAGCTGTGATAGAGGCAACAAAGGAGGCGATAGTAACAACCAGTCAGCTGTCTGCAATCGTTGAATCTACAAAAGTGGAGTTTGGTAAGCTGGAGCGGCAATTAGCATCGGGGCCATTCAGCACTGGTGGCTGGCTAGCCAGCGACGCGTTTAGCCTCGCGGATATCCAATGGGGTGTCGTACTGTATCGACTTCGTTGGTTGGGGTTACAGCCCATTTTGTGGGAGGGCGACTCAAGAGTTACGGAATATGCCGAAAAATTATTTGCGCGCAAATCTCTTCAGCGAGCGGTTGTTGAGTGGTCACGAGTTGGCCGTAAGGTCGTTCTACCTATGCTCCGCTATAAGTTGTTGAAAGCTCTTGGCCTCAATCGAGACTGTTGACCCCAGTCAGC
>CAWUXF010000087.1:0-25612 GCA_963926325.1 uncultured Luminiphilus sp.
ATTTAACGGCTAACTTAGGCCGTTGCATTCATTCGGTATCAATAGGCTGAGTCAGCGTTCTTATTCTGCAGTGTGCCGGCACTGTGTGAGCTCAGCCATGATGGAAACAGCAATCTCCATAGGGGTCTTGCTGCCGATAGATAACCCGACCGGTGCCTTCAGACGACTTAGCTGCAGTTCGGTAATGCCGAGTGCCTGTAATCTTGCTATGCGTTTTCGTGTGGTTCTCAGCGAACCTAGTGCACCAACGTACCAAGCGCGGGTTTCTAGCGCCTCAAGGAGTGCCATATCGTCAACACGGGGGTCATGACTGAGCGTGATAATCGCGCAGTGCTGATCTGCGCCGCGCGCCTGAATAATATCGTCTGGGAAGCCTAAGACACATTCAATCTCCGGCCCGGTCCATTGTGCTATGGCCCATTCTCGCGAGTCAGTGAGTATCACCTCATAGTCCATCGCTATGGCTAGCTGCGCAACGCTTGCAGCAATAGCGCCTGCCCCTACGAGTAAAAGGCGCATGCGTGGGCCAAAGCAATGCAAAAGTGACGTGTCGGTTCGCGTGAGTGGTTGAAATACCGCGGGTAGTAAAGTGGCACTATCGCCGTCGGGTATAGATAAGCGTCTTTGCAAAATATAACGCTCGGAGATTGCCTGTTGCGCCGCCTTGATCCAAGAAAGATCCACTGTGTTTAATTGCTGTATAGCAACATGTAAACGACCACCACAGGGTAACCCCAGGCGTTCATTATTCTCAGCCGAGACGCCATATTCTATAAATTGAATACGGTGACTGTCGAACTCCCCACTCGCTAAGCGACTGACTAAGTCTTCCTCGACACAACCGCCCGAGAGGCTGCCCGTTTGCTGACCCTCGGCATCGACGGCCAATAGCGTGCCCACAGGTCTGGGCGACGAGCCGATGGCTTCTGTAATCATACATAACCAGACGACCTGTCCCTTATTGAGTGCGCTGAGCAGCGCATTCAATACGGCTGCATCGTCTGTCATTGGTGATGTCATACTTTCGTGATCATCGCTGGCGCGTCATTATCTGACGCTGCACTAAGTTTCAACGGCAAGGTACGCAAGCGTTGGCCGGTGGCGGCAAACACCGCATTGGCGACCGCTGGCGCAATCGGTGGCGTGCCCGGTTCACCTACACCGCCCAGCGGTACCTCTGCATCAGTGCTATTGATAATGACCACCTCTATTGAGGGCGTTTCGTCCATTCGCAGTAACGGATAGTCATGAAAATTACTTTCCTGAACTTGCCCGTCGACCAGAGTGATTTCGCCAAAGAGCGCCGCCGTCAGCCCAAAAATGATACTGCCCTCCATCTGCATTTTAACGATATCGGGATTCACTGCGTAGCCACAATCAACGGCGCACCAAACTTGCTCAACGCGAATACCACCGTCAGATGTGATACTAATCGCCGCTATTTCTGCCACAGCGGTACCAAAAGAGGTATGTGCGGCAACACCAAAATGTTGTGGCGAGTTGCTGGACTCAGACCAATTGGCAAGCTCAGCTACCGCGGTCAAGACACTTGCAAGGCGCGGATTGCCCTTAAGGTGGCGTAATCGAAATTCAATGGGATCCTCACCTTGCTGCTGGATAATCTCATCCAAAAAGCACTCTTTACCAAAAGCGGTATAAGAATGCCCAACTGAGCGCCAGACGCCTAAACGCAGGCCGGGATCTTCGGTCAGCTGATACGCCGCTTTGTTGGGGATATCGTAATCTTCAAACAGTCCTTCAACACTTGTGCTGTCAACGCTCAATAAGTCCATAGCGCTGCCGCCAGTGCGACCCAGCCAGCGGGCGATACTCGGCATTAATATGTCGCCAGAAACTGATTGTATGATTTCCGGCAGTACGTGGGGGGTGATCTGAGGGCCAACCCGCTGACCTCGCCAGCTGCTCAGATTGCCGCCTTCATCAAGCCCTGCGCGCATCCGCATCAATGCAGGTGGACGATAATAATCGTTGCGAATGTCATCCTCACGGCTCCAGACGACTTGAATTGGCAGTCCCGAGGCTTTTGCGACCTCAAGCGCTTCAATAATGTAGTCACTGGCGCCCCTGCGTCCGAAGCCACCACCTAGCATTTGGTTGTGGACATGTACCTGCTCGGGCGAGAGATCTGTGATGGATACAGCAAGACCAGCGGTAAGGTCGGGTGTCTGGGTGCCGGTCCAAATATCACAACGGTCTGCGCTTAAGCGCACTATGCAATTGGGCGGCTCCATTGTCGCATGCGCAAGATAGGGGACGTAATACTCGGCTGACAGTGAACTGTGTGCCGCCAAAAATGCTAAGGCTTCGTCGCCTTCTGTATGCGCTTCTTTACCGGTGTCCGTGTCAGCAAGTAGTGCAAATTGCGCTTGCAGCTGATCTGACTGGATCGTGCTTAAATGGTTGGGTAAAGACCACTCGATGTCTAGGTTTTGTGCTGCTTTGCGGGCTTCCCAAAGGTGATTTGCAACGACGGCGACGCCATTAGAAATAACAAAAACGCCAGCAACGCCTGGTAGCGTAGCTATTGCCTGGAGATTACTGCGCTTGACCGTACCGCCGAGTACGGGGCAGCGCACCACAATGGCGCGATGCAAGTTGTCAATTTCTATGTCCAGACCGAATACGGCGGTACCAGTAGATTTAGCTAAGGCGTCAATCCGCGGCGATGATTTACCGATCACACTGTACGCGCTTGCGCTTTTTAGGGGCGCAGCCTCCGGCACCGGTTTACTCGCAGCAAGGCCTGTAAAGTCGCCCCAGGGATAGCGATTTTCCATCGCAAAAATGTGTTGTTGATTCAGTGTTATCTCAGTTTCTAAAAGGTCCAGTTGCTCAGCCGCGGCGGCGATTAAAGCCGCACGCATATTTGCAGCCGCCTGCCGAAGCGGTCCAAAGTGGGCGATCATACTGGTGCTGCCGCCGGTGATCTGGATATTACCCGGCATCAGTGGATTTCCGTAGAGCCCGGTATCTGCCGGGGCTTGGAGAACATTGATATCGGCAGGGTCAATATTGAGCTCTTCAGCAACGAGGGTCGTTAGACCGTGATAGGCGCCTTGTCCCATTTCTGCACGTGGAAAGACAAAGGTTAGCGTGCCCGTCTCGCTTAGGTGTAAAAAGGCATTGGCATCAAAACCCTGAGAGCCTGCGCGCGCCTGCTGAGCAAACGCTGGTAACGCGATATTAGCCATTAAACCCGAGCTTGCGAGCCCGAGTATTTTTAGCAACTGACGTCGACTCGTATTCATCTTATGCCTCCGTCGCTGATTGAGATGGATCATACACCT
The DNA here is from genome assembly GCA_963926325.1 of uncultured Luminiphilus sp. Lineage (GTDB taxonomy): Bacteria > Pseudomonadota > Gammaproteobacteria > Pseudomonadales > Halieaceae > Luminiphilus. The sequence goes on from CAWUXF010000087.1 coordinate 3,309, forward strand.
GCACATTATTCTGTAGCGTTACTGCGGCTGTTTTTATCGCTTTACGAATAGCTGAATACGTGCCGCAACGACAAATATTGCCGCGCATGGCAGCATCGATATCTTCATCGCTGGGCGCTATATTTTGGCTGAGTAATGCCGTGGCTGAGACGATCTGTCCCGACTGGCAATAACCGCATTGAGCAACTGAATGTTGTATCCATGCCTGCTGTACGACACTCGGTATCTGGGGCGTACCAATGCCTTCGATTGTTATGACGGCCTTTCCCGATACGGCGGCGACTGGCAAGATACAGGTGCGCATTGATTGCCCATCAATGAGCATGCTGCAGGCCCCACAAAGACCTGCACCGCAGCCAAATTTACTGCCTTTAAACTTGAGTAAATCTCGGACCACCCAGAGTAATGGTGTGTCATCGGGCACATCGATATTGACTGTTTCACCATTGATTTGAAAACTAATCATAGCCATCTCCAAGTGGGCCATCGTGGACCACAACTTTCCTCAGGATCCCCGACAGTGATCCGTGCATTGTTGAACTTGTGCGTAACAGACGTGCACGGCTACGCAGTGGATATTCTAGGGAGAAACGCTAGACGGTGCCAGCCGTGGGTTAACCCGGGGTTACGCGGTCCCAAATCTTGTGATCTTCTAAGTGCTTCGCCGAGGCTGGTGGGTTATATAGGTTTACTTAACTGCAAAGCAATAGCAACCTGGGCGCGGCGCGGCTTTACATACCTACACATACCTACGATGTGTAGGGCTTTTCCAGGTCTGCGCGTAAATGTCTAGAGGCAAACCAGAAAAACAGGATTCCCAACTGCCCGATAGCCAGCGCTGTCAGCATCGCATAACGTAAATTATCGGTACCAAAATGCGGCTGATAAATATCACTCAGCAGCCCGACGATTACTGGGCCTAGACCTAGTCCGATCATATTGAGCACGAAAAAAAGTACGGCAGAGGCCATGGCGCGCATGCTCGGTGACACCAGCGTCTGCCCCATAGCGATGCTTGGGCCCAGATAAAACGCACTGAGGATATTGGCAGGGAATAGTGCTGCAATGATCCAAGTTGGGTTGTCACCAAACAATGAATATAAGGCGGGCGGCAGCGCTAATAAACTGCCAATGATCGGAATCCAAGCGTACCAACGCTTATCGATCTTACCGAATTTGTCGGCAAGGAAGCCGCCAAGAAATGTGCCGAGCGCGCCCGCCAGACCTCCGACGAGTCCCAGTGCGAACCCCACCTCTGAAATGCTCATATTGTGATTGCGCATAAGGTAGGAGGGGAAGAAATTACCATTGCCGTAGCTGACAAACGAAGAAAAGGCGCAGCCAAGTGCTAGAAACCAGAAAGAAGGGCGACGTTTTAAGACTGTGAGTGTTTGACTGAAAGATGCCTTTGCTGCGATGACACCGCCTTCCCAGCGACCTCGAATGGGCTCTCGAATTAGCACTAGTAGCATTGCGGCAAAAATAATGCCCGGGATACCGATCAGGAAAAAAGCCAGTCGCCAGCCGAAATTCTCAGCGACCCAGCCGCCTGCGGCGTAGCCGAATAAAACACCGATGTAGATGCCGGCGGAGTAGAACGAAATGGCGGTTCCGCGCTGATGGGCGGGAAAATAGTCGCTTATCATGGAATGTGATGGCGGCGATCCACCGGCTTCACCTAGGCCAACACCCAGTCGAGCCAGTACCAGTTGAGCATAGCTTTGCACCATGCCTGACAGCGCAGTCATAGCGCTCCAAATCGCCAATGAGGCGGCAACGATATTGCGCCGATTACTGCGATCTGCCCAGTAAGCAATTGGTATGCCGGCGATCACATAGACCAGCGCAAAGCTAAATCCGGTCAATAAGCCGAGCTGTGCATCAGACAGCCCTAATTCAGCCTTAATAGGCTCTTGTAAAATGACCAAAAGTTGGCGATCAATAAAGTTAAATGTATAGACGATAGTCAGCATTACTAAGACGAACCAGCGATACCTAACCTGTTCGTGTGTCTCTACTGCCACCGATGGCGGCGAGGCTGACAATTCATCGGACATACAACTGACTTCCTTATTATTTGTCTTTCTTTGGTGATCAGAATGCCAGATGTGGGCCGCGATACCTACAGCCGCAGATTTCTTGCAAGATGCGTGTGAAGCGCGAGATTTTCGCAGGCTTCTGATAGCATCGGAGGATGGATAAAGATATGACAACATTGACGCACCTAAACGCCCATGGTCAAGCTCACATGGTTGAGGTAGGGGACAAACCCGCCACTCACCGGGTCGCTATTGCTCAGGCACAAGTCCGTATGGCGGCTAAGACACTTGCGGCAATTATCGAGGGAGAGATGCCCAAGGGTGACGTATTGGCTGTGGCCCGCATAGCAGGCATCCAGGCAGCAAAAAAATGTGCAGATTTAATACCACTTTGTCATCCACTTGCGCTCACCGGCGTAACAATCACTTTAGAACCCGATATCGATTTACCTGGTGTCAGAATTGAAGCGCGCTGCAGGGTCAACGGCCAGACCGGGGTGGAAATGGAGGCGCTGACGGGTGCGTCAATAGCAGCATTAACCATTTACGATATGTGCAAGGCAATAGACCGAGCCATGTCGATTGAGGCCGTGCAGTTACTCGAGAAATCTGGCGGCCAAAGCGGTGACTGGCAGAGAGCAACCTCATGTTGACGGTGAAATTTTTCTCACTAATTCGAGAAGCGCTTGATGTTGAGCAGATGACCATGGCGTGGTCAGAAGATGTCGCTACAATGGTGTCGCTCAAGCAAGTGCTGATTCAGCAGGGTGGCGCTAAATGGTCAGAAGCATTATTGCAGCCAAACTTAGTGCACGCACTGAATCAACGGGTTGTCTTTGAAGATGCTGCACTTAGCGATGGTGACGAAGTCGCGTTTTTTCCGCCCATGACAGGCGGGTAGATCATGAGTGCTGTTGTGCAAGCCGATGCTTTTTCACCTACGTTGGTCTACGAGGCATTGATCAGTGAATGTCCGGGGGCTGCGGTAGCCACCTTTACGGGTTACGTGCGAGATTTTAACGCCGATGACAGTGTTCAGCTGCTGGAGCTGGAACACTATCCAGGTATGGCCGAGCGTGTATTAGTTGAGCTAGGTGATAGCGCGATGGTTCGGTTTAATTTACGGGCTTGGCGCATTATTCATCGCTATGGGGCATTAGTCGTCAACGAACCCATTGTGTGGGTGGCGGCAGTTGCTGATCACCGCGGAAATGCGTTTGCAGCCTGCGAGTTCATGATGGACACTTTAAAGACGACGGCACCGTTTTGGAAACGGGAGCATAGCGACCGGGGCGCGCAATGGCTGGCCGCGCGTGAGCTAGATTTACAGCGCGGTGAGCGTTGGCGTGATGAACCTTGATAATTGAGCTGCAATTCCGGCACACATTTTTCTTTTAAACTATTTAATAAGGCTGATTTATGGACTCGCGAGAGTTTCGCAATGCACTAGGTCAATTCCCAACGGGTATTTGCTTAATTACTGTAAATGATAATGACCTAGGGCCACTCGCGCTTACAGCCAATTCATTTGCCTCTGTTTCTTTAGCACCGGCGCTGGTGATGTGGAGTATTCAGAATAATTCTGAAGTTTTTAGTGAGTACACTGAATGCGAATATTTTGGTATCAGCATGTTGGCGGCTTCGCATGAGAGTGTTTCCAATCGCTATGCCCGCAGAGGTGAACATGCCATTGAGACGACGGATTTCGACATTACAGAACTTGGCGTACCTTTGTTAAAAGAAGCGTTGGTTAACTTTAGTTGCCGCCTAGAAACGCTGTATCGGGCTGGTGATCATCATATTGTGTTAGCTGAAGTTATGGCGATGAGTACTCGCGAAGGCGCACCATTAGTTTTTGCAAAAGGTACTTACGATAGTCTGCAGTCACATGCGGGTTGAGGTAAAACTTTGAAATATTGTTCATCATGTGGCGGATCTATAGCGCTGATCATTCCTCAAGGCGATGACCGGGCGCGTCATGTCTGTAATCTTTGCGAGACTATTCACTATGTTAATCCCAAGCTTATCGTAGGCTGTGTGCCTGAACACGAGGGAAAGATTCTTTTGTGTAAACGGGCCATCGAACCGCGTTATGGCTACTGGACGTTGCCCGCCGGATTTATGGAAAATGGCGAAAGCACCGCAGAGGGCGCGGCGCGTGAGACCTGGGAGGAGGCTGCTGCCCGAGCGACTAATTTATCGCTTTATAGAATTTTCGATGTCCCAGAGATTAATCAGGTATATGTTTTTTACCGCTGTGGGATTGAAGATGGGCGCTTCGGAATTGGGCCGGAAAGCCTTGAAAGCAAACTGGTTGACCCGGCCGATATCCCTTGGGATGCGCTATCGTTCCCCTCAGTGTACAAGGTGCTTAAAGAATACTTAGAGGATCGCATACGCGGTGAGTTCCCTGTGCGCCAGAGCGTGATTAAGCGCCCTAAGGCGTGATGCGCTGCAAGATGAGATAAAAGAGAACGTGTAACAAAAGAGCGTGTAACAAGAGGTTATGTCAATTGTTCAGTGACTAGCAGGTGTTGTAGTTACTGCTTAATTTAACTTAGACAATGGAGCGGTTATGTCCTTCCCGAAAATCGGTAATCTGGCCCCAGCGTTTAGTTTGTTGGACCAGCATGGCAATAAACTGTCGCTGAAGAGCTTCTGCGACAAAAAAAATGTCGTCGTATATTTTTACCCAAAAGCCATGACGCCAGGCTGCACCGTTCAGGCTGCGGGGCTGCGAGATATTGCGGCAGAGCTTGAGAAACGCAATACCGTTGTGTTGGGCATTAGTCCTGATTCCAGCGCCCGCTTGGCAAAGTTCAGCGAACGCGATTCGTTAACCTTTACTTTATTATCAGACGAGGATCATGCAGTTGCCGACAAGTACGGGGCTTGGGGACCAAAGAAGTTTATGGGTCGAGAATATGATGGCATTCTCCGAACTACTTTTATCATCGGGCGAGATGGTCGACTCAAAAGTGTGATGGACAAGTTCAAAACTAAAACCCATCACGAAGATCTGCTGGTGAGCCTCGATGAACTCGATCTGAATTAGGTGTTGAGGGTTTAGGATGATTGATCTTTACACCTCAGCAACGCCTAATGGATACAAGGTCTCTATAGCGCTTGAGGAAATGGCTATACCCTATGCACTGCAGGCTATTGATCTGAGCAGTGGCCAACAAAAAACGCCACAATTTCTTGCGATTAGTCCCAATGGACGGATCCCCGCAATCGTCGATCGTGGTAATGATGACTTTTCGGTATTTGAGTCGGCTGCCATTATGATTTATCTCGCCGAAATGTGTGGTCAATTCCTACCGGTTGATGTCAAAGGACGCTCGCAGGTTATGCAGTGGCTGATGTTCCAGATGGGCGGGCTGGGGCCCATGATGGGTCAGGCGAATGTGTTCTTCCGTTATTTTCCTGAGAAAATACAGCCTGCGATAGACCGCTATCAAACAGAATGTCGTCGCCTATTTGAAGTTCTCGATACACACCTGGATCAACATGAATATTTGGCTGGTGACTATTCGATCGCCGATATGGCGAACTGGTCGTGGGCCCGCACCCATGTATGGAGCGGTGTGTCAGTTTTGGCGCTGCCCAATCTACAGCGCTGGCTTAGCGTGATAGCGGAGCGAGAGGCGGTGCAGCGCGGCATAGCTGTGCCTGAAGACATCAGCGGGCTACTTAATCCTGATAATGAGGATTCTGCAGTATCTTTTGTGCAGAATGCGCAGAGAATTGTTACGGGTGCGGCTGAGGGCTAGCTTGATATGCTACGACGGGGCCTATGGCTTTGTTGTTTTTTTGGGTTCTTCGGCGTGAAATCCACGCTCGCTCAGGAGTTAGAGCCCCGTAGCTACGTAAATATTCCAATCGGACTGAATTTTTTAGTGCTGGGCGTTGGCTCAACTGAAGGCGAGGTTGCGCCTTCACCCAGCGCCCCGATTAAAGATGCCTATTTGGAGGCTGATGCATTGCTCTTCGCGTACGCGCATTCATTTGAATTAGCTGGCCAGAGCGCCAACTTTGATCTACAGACATCACGGGCTTGCTACGATGGGAGTGCTCAGTATCTCGGTGAGCGGCACAGTGTGAAGTTCCATGCTAGTACGGGTGTGGTGGCGCGGGTGGGTAGTGACTTTGACAGTTGGTCGATGACCTACCAGTATCGTTTTTAAAGGTCTGAGCCACGGAGTTGGTTCGGTCATTTTTCATTAATAACCAGATGGATTTTTATGCGAGTAATCACCTGCAACACCAATGGTATTCGGGCTGCCGACCGAAAAGGGTTTTTTGACTGGCTAGCACAGCAGCACGCCGATGTCGTGTGTATCCAAGAGACCAAGGCGCAAGTGGATCAGCTCACAGCTGAACAATTTCATCCTGAGGGCTACCATACCGTCTACAATGATGCTGTACGCAAAGGCTACAGCGGTACAGCGGTTTACAGTCGGTTAACACCTTTGAATATTGTGACGCGATTAGGCTGGGAGCCTGCGGATTCGGAAGGCCGGTATTTACAGGTCGATTTTGCAGATATTAGTGTGATCTCGCTATACCTTCCCTCGGGGTCTAGCGGTCCCGAAGCGCAAGCCCGTAAAGAGGTGTTCATGGGGCACTTTTACAACCACTTAGCAGCACTGCGGCAACAGGCTCGAGAATTCGTCGTTTGCGCAGACTGGAATATTTGCCACAAACCGATCGACTTAAGAAACTGGAAGCCCAATCAAAAAAACTCTGGTTTTTTGCCCCATGAACGCGCTTGGCTAGACCGGGCGTTTGACGAGCTTGGTTATGTCGATGTTTTTCGTCGTATTAACCCTGAGCCGGATCAATACACCTGGTGGTCAAATCGCGGGCAGGCGTGGGCCAAGAATGTTGGTTGGCGTTTGGATTATATGCTGGCGACACCTGACTTGGCTGAAAAAGCGACCACTGCGAGTATTTACAAAGAGACCCGATTTTCCGACCACGCACCATTGATCATTGATTTCGATATCGCACTGACACTTTAGCATTGTCGAAGTCCCCACTTGCCCGTAAAGTACAGGCATCAATTTTCTGAGGAGTATTTATGTTTATTAGCAACGCTTATGCGCAGGGCGCCAATGATCAAGCCGCAGGTGGAGAACTGTTTCAAATTGGGTTTCTGGTGGTGCTGTTCGCGTTATTCTGGTTTATTGCTATTCGACCACAACGCAAGCGTCAAAAGGAACATACCGAGATGGTTTCTGCGCTGAAAAAAGGCGATGAGGTCATTACATCCTCGGGCATACTCGGCAAAATTTCTGCGCTTGACGAAAACTACATCACGTTGAACGTTGCGAGTAATGTTGAGCTGAAATTTCAGCGCGCTCATGTCACTGCGGTATTGCCTAAAGGTACGCTCAAGTCAGTCGGCGCTGAGTAATCAAAAGCCATTACAATAAGAAGGACTAGAGTATGGAATCGGTGATTTCCGCAATCAACGCCTATGCATGGGGCCCCCCCATGCTGATCTTACTGCTCGGCACCGGCATTTATCTCACGCTTGGCTTAGGATTCTTAACCTTACGCCGTATACCACTCGCCTTCGGCCTGTTATTCAATGGTTTTCGTGGCAAGGGAGACGGCGATATAGCGCCGTTTAGAGCGTTAATGACGTCGCTTTCTGCGACCATTGGTACGGGCAACATTGCGGGTGTGGCAACCGCCATCACCCTAGGCGGCCCTGGTGCGTTGTTTTGGATGTGGATTACTGCCTTTTTTGGTTTGGCGACCAAATACGCTGAGGGTGTACTCGCGGTAAAATACCGGGAGCAGGACGACAAGGGTGGTTACTCTGGCGGGCCCATGTATTACATCAAAAACGGCTTGGGACCAAGATTTAAATGGCTGGCTATTGCGTTTGCTGTGTTTGGCGCGCTCGCTGGTTTTGGTTTGGCCAATACGGTGCAGTCGAACTCGGTGGCGCAGGTTCTTGCCGATAATGTCAATATTCCGTGGGAAGTCACGGGCGTCGCCCTGATGATTTTCGTAGGCACTGTGACCCTTGGGGGTATCAAGCGAATTGGTGCTGTTGCCGCTGCGGTCGTGCCACCGATGGCGCTAGCTTATGTCGTAATGAGTATTATTGTCATTGTGACGCATATATCTGAGATTCCTGCGGCCTTTATGACGGTTATCGATAGTGCCTTTAACGGCGCATCAGCCATGGGTGGCTTTGCCGGTGCGACCGTATGGGCGGCTATTCGTTTCGGTGTCGCGCGCGGCGTGTTTTCAAACGAAGCGGGTTTAGGCAGTGCGCCTATCGCTCACGCTGCCGCAAAGACCAAGGAACCGGTGGAGCAGGGCATGATTGCGATGCTCGGTACGCTTATCGATACCCTGATTATATGTACCATGACCGGTTTAGTGATCATTTTGACAGGCGTACTTGAGAGCGGCACCTCTGGTGCGAGTTTGACGGCAATGGCGTTTGGTAGCGCATTCCCCGGTGGTGAGTGGGTTGTTACCATTGCCGCAGTATTTTTCGCGGTCACAACCATGATAGGTTGGTCTTTCTATGGCGAACGCTGTGTCGTCTTTTTGGTTGGGACCAAGGGCATTTTGCCATTTAGAATCTTATGGGTGCTGGCCATTCCCGTCGGTGCGGGGTTGAATTTGGGTGTTGTCTGGTTAATTGCCGACACGCTTAACGCCTTTATGGCCATTCCTAATTTAATAGCGCTTTTATTGCTGTCGCCCGTCGTCTTTAGTTTGTCTAAGGATTATTTTAATAAGAAAGGCGCAGCGCAAGATGGGGATAAGGTTCCCGAGCTTTAATCATGGAAAAAACGCCACCAGAGAAGCTTGTCATTGCAATATCTTCTCGCGCCTTATTCGATTTAGACGAGGCGCACCAGGTTTTCATGCATGATGGTCTGGAGGCGTATTCACGCTATCAAATTGCACATGAAGACAAACCTTTGGCAAAAGGGCAGGCTTTTGGTGTAGTAAAAAAGTTGCTTACGCTTAACGAACAGCTACCTGAGGCGCTTCGCATAGAGGTTGTTTTATTATCTCGAAATAGTGCAGATACTGGGCTGCGAGTATTTAATTCGATCGAACACTATGGGTTACCTATTACCCGGGCTGCATTTTGTGGCGGCGAGTCTCCGTGGCGCTACATCAATGCGTTTGGCTGTCAGCTGTTTTTGTCTACCGAGGCCAGCGATGTTCGGATGGCGCTCGAAAATAATGTGGCAGCGGCGACGTTGGTATCGCAAGGCAGTCACGAGGGCGACGCTGGACAGCTAAGGTTTGCCTTTGATGGTGACGCGGTTTTGTTTTCAGATGAAGCCGAGCGCGTCTACAAAGAAGAGGGACTTGAGGCATTCACGGCAAGTGAGCGGGCGGCCCGGCATCAGCCACTCAGTGGCGGCCCGTTTAAACAGTTTTTATCTGCCCTACAGCGATTGCAACATGCATTTCCAGCCAGTGAGGCGCCAATCAGGACCGCACTGGTCACCGCGCGCTCTGCCCCTGCACATGAACGGGTAATACGCACGCTGCGCGCGTGGGATATTCGAATTGATGAATCTATTTTTCTCGGTGGTCTTAATAAAACTGAATTTCTACGCGCTTATCGCGCCGACGTTTTTTTCGATGATCAGCAGACCCATTGTGACCTTGCCGGAGCGCACGTCGCGACCGGTCATGTTCCCCATGGGGTTGCAAATAATGTTCAGACGAAAAAAGAATAAAAACCCGCTAATTTATTGCAAATGATATGGCGAAGCGGCGCAGCTCGGGTTAGTGTTGACCCATGTTAAAGTGAATGGATAAAGCAAGATGAAACTTCAGCAGCTCCGATATATCTGGGAGGTTGCCCATCACGACCTAAATGTGTCAGCGACCGCTCAAAGCTTGTTTACCTCCCAGCCGGGTATTAGCAAGCAGATTCGTTTGCTTGAAGATGAGCTAGGTGTCGAGATTTTTTCACGTAGTGGCAAGCATTTGACTCACGTCACACCTGCAGGAGAGGTGATTTTAGATCTGGCGGGGGAAATTCTCCGTAAAGCGGCTTCAATAAAGCGCGTTGCGCAAGAATTTTCCGATGAAACCTCCGGCACATTATCCATAGCGACCACCCACACGCAGGCGCGTTACGCATTGCCGCCTATTATTGGTGAGTTTATTAAACGCTATCCTGATGTTTCGTTGCATATGCAGCAGGGAACACCGACTCAGATTGCACAGATGGCCGCAGAAGGCGCGGTAGACTTTGCCATTGCGACCGAGGCGCTGGGGTTGTTCAATGACCTGGTGACCTTGCCTTGCTATCGATGGAATCGTTGTCTCGTGGTACCCAGGGAGCACCCATTAGCGATGCTAGGGCAGGTTGGCTTAGACGAGGTCGCTAAATACCCTATAGTCACTTATACCTTTGGTTTTACTGGTCGCTCGAAGCTTGATGAGGCGTTCCAAAGGCAGAATTTGACACCCAAAGTCGTTTTCACTGCAGTCGACGCTGACGTTATCAAAACTTACGTAAGGCTCGGCTTGGGTATTGGTATTATCGCAGGCTTAGCTTTTGATGAAGTATTAGATAAAGATTTGGTGAAGATCGATGCTTCCCATTTATTCTCGAGTAGCGTAACCAGCTTAGCGTTTAGAAAGGGTACTTTTTTGCGCGGGTATATGTACGACTTTATCGAGGAGCTAGCGCCGCATCTGACTAAAGATATTGTACAAGACGCGTTCTCTCGAGCGACTGCGGCTGAGCGTGAGGAACTCTATACACATATCGAGTTGCCCACGCACTAATCTAAAGGCTGGTTTTAGGCACCAAAATCCGCCTCTAGTGCGCGCATGAAACCGCCAACTTTATCGAGAGTTTCTTGATATTCCTCTCCACAATCGGAGTCGGCGGTAATGCCGCCGCCCCCCCAGCAGACTAGTTCACCATTGCATGCTTCAAGGGTACGAATAGCAATGTTGCTCTGCAACCATCCCGATGCAGACAGCACAAAAACGCTGCCGCAGTAGGCGCCACGAGATTCAGTCTCCAGCTCGGCGATAATCTCGATGGCCCGTCGCTTCGGCGCTCCGGTGATCGATCCACCCGGTGAGCTGCCCACTAATAAGTTTCCGCTACTGATGCCTGGCCTGAGAACCCCGACTACGGTACTCACTAAGTGATGAACATTAGTATAGCTGTGAAGCTTGCATAGGGCTGGAACGTCAACAGTGCCCGCCGCACAAAAGCGCCCGAGATCGTTACGCAGTAGATCGGTGATCATTACATTTTCAGCACGATCTTTGATTGAGGATTGCAAGGCCAGGGCCATGGCCAGGTCCGTCTTGGGGTCTGCGCCGCGCGGTCGTGTACCCTTGATAGGTTGCGTCTCGACCCTGCCAGCATTGACGCTGAGGAATCGCTCGGGTGAGAGCGAAAGCACACTGTGATTGTCCGAATGCTTTAAAAAAGCGCTGAAATTACCTGCCGCAACTTCCCTTAGACGCTCAAATGCTAACCATGTGTCGCCATGATAGCGGGCGCTAAAACGTTGTGCATAATTAACCTGATAGCAATCTCCGGCGTTTATGTAGTCTTGGATGACCGCGATGTCTTTTTCGTAATGTGACCGCGTGATATTGGCCGAAAATGGGGCGGTAAGGTGAAATTCCCGGTTTTTTGATACCCAGTGCTCATCATATAAGCGCTGCTCGATTGTTGCCCTTGTTGATACCGCTAGCGCTGTATCGCTTAAATACCAGGATTGCTGAGTTTCGTGATCCGAAATGATGCACCATCGATATAAACCTGCCCAGCCGCTCCCGGGTTGCGGCAGCTTTACGCCATGCTGTGCCGCCGCACTGTCGTAGTCTAGGTAGCCGATGGCGCCACCCGCAAACGGTAGCGGCGGTTCCGTGCAGCTGTCTTGTGCAAAATTATTGAGCTTTAATCTGGATTCTATGGCCTGCATCCAAGCCGCAACATCCCCGTCAAAATCTTTGATGTGTAGCGTCTCTTCCGGCAGCGCGGTGACGATATCGTAACGCCCCGCCGGGCTTTCCACAGATCCATCGGCTCCCTGTGAAGCCAGTACAGCCAAGCCTGGTAGATCGACTAAACGCGAGGCGTAGGTACTCGCGTTCGGCTGATAGGGCAGCGGTCTAGCTGTAACATTTGCTTTATGCATTTAATAGCCAGAGGTTGTAAGTGAGTCGCATTAAATTGACAAAACACCTATATTTTCAGTAGTTTATGTTATTGATGTCATCGCCAGAATGACGCGTTAGTAAAAAAGTATCGCTGGCGGCAGCATGCCAGCTTTTTGGTGCACCTAAATCTCTAGAGAGAGCCGATCATGAGCGATCATAATCCTCGGGCTGAAAGCACAGCCCAACCTTTCGTGCGACTCAACAATCCATTTGCCGGTGACGAGAATAGTACCAGTAACTCGCCGATAATGGAGGCTGGTCGTTACGAAGCGACCATAGCCCGCGGACTGGCGTTACAGCAACGTCCTTATATTGCTGCCGGCGAGCGCAACATTCAGCGCCAGCACCTAAAGCAGCGTATGACTATATGGGAGCGTATCCGCTGTCTAGCTGATGGAGCCCCCCATGTGTTGTACCAAAACTGGGGTCCTAATCTTGATGGTGCGTCGCTGGTCACCGCGATTATTCAAGTACACGGTCGAGATGTGGCAATCTACGGGCACGACTTTACGGTTCGTGCTGGATCAATGGATGCCACAAATGGCCGTAAATTAGCGCGCTTGTTTGAGCTGGCGGCTAAGCGTCGTATTCCCGTTGTCGGGCTCAACGACTCGGCGGGCGCGTATATCCCGGCAGGTGTTGGTGGTTTAGACGGCTATGCGGATGCCTTCACTGCACTGCGCAAAATCTCTGGCATTGTACCTAGCATTATGTGCATGTTCGGCTTCAATGCAGGTGGTGGTAGCTATTTACCGCGTCAGGGCAGCTTCTTAATACAGCCAAAAAACACCTTTTTCGGGCTGACGGGGCCTGGTGTTGTTAAATCCGTATTGGGTGAAGATATAACCCCAGATGAGCTCGGTGGCCCCGGTGTTCACAGTCAAACGGGCGTCACTGACTTTGTCGTAGACGATGAAGTTTCTGCGCTGCGCAAAGTAAAAGAAATTCTCAACTATCTGCCCGACTCGAATAATAGTTTGGCGCCGTATCAACCATCCTCGGACCCTTCCGATCGTCAGACGCTGGACATCGACATTTTGCTGCGCCAAGCGTTTAACTCACCGACGGGTTTCAACACGCCGGTGGATATAACCATTTTGATACAGCAATTGTGTGACCACGGCGATTTTCTCGAAATTCAGGCAGAGCGCGCCCGCAATACGATCACTGCGCTAGGTCGCGTGGGTGGCAATGTGGTGGGTTTTGTCGCCAACAATTCTGCAGTTGCATCGGGGCAGATCGATATTGCGGCGGCATATAAAAATGCGCGTTTTATCCGCTTCTGTAACTTATACAATATTCCCGTTATTTTTCTTGAAGACACTACGGGGTTTCTGCCGGGCAGTGATCAAGAGCACAACGGCGTCGTTCAAGCCGGACGGGCCATGCTTGACGCTATTGTCGATCTACGTACACCACGCTTTTTAGTGCTAGTACGCAACGCCTACGGCGGTGCTTATGCCTCCTATAACAACTATCCTACGGGTGCGGACTTCGTTGTCGCACTACCCACTACACGTGTGGCCGTGATGGGGCCCGCGGGTGTCGAATACGTTTATAAAGATGAACTTAAGCGGATTCGTTCGTCGATTAAGACACGCATCAGCGAAGAGATGCAGGCTCAGCAAGCGCAAGGTCTGAGCGAATCAGATGCGCTATCAGCCGCAACAAGCCTAGTAACCGACTGGGTTAAGTCAGAAGAGGATGCTCTGGCGCAGCGTTACGAGCGTGAATTGATGAACCCAGAAGAGGCGCTTAGCTTGGGCTCAATTTCACAGATTGTGATGCCCAATGATTTAAGACAAGTGCTGGCTGACCATATGGCTTTTTGCCTACGTCACTACGAACCTGGTCCGTTGCAGTCTGTGCAACGTGAATTTCACTGATTTCTGGTCGGAGCAGCCCCTGTGTCTAATGAACATTATTTAAATAACCCCCTGATCCACGCGGATCGAAGTCGTGCTCTGTCGAAGTCGGCTTGGCAACGTCAATTCGATTGCACCCATATTCGCCCGTTGATCATTTGCCGTGGACCTATTCGCATGGAAGCGATGACCGTCTTTAGCGAAATGGGCATCGATCAGTACGGCATTCTTTTATCCGAAAAAGATTCAATCGTTTATCCCCGCGCATTGGCACCTGAACTGCGCATATTGACGGAGCCCAACCGCGTTCATCGGGTGCCAGACTATACTGGCGCCAGCAAAGAGGAGCGCGTGCAACGCATTCAACAAATAATCGCGATCGCAAAAGCTAATGATTACGACGCGATCTTTGCCGGCTACGGCTTTATGGCAGAAGACGAATTCATGGTGGCGGCCATGGAGGCGGCTGCTTTGAACTTTATTGGGCCCTGCTCTAAAACAGTACGTCAGGCAGGCTTAAAAGATGAGGCTAAGCGCACCGCCTTAAAAGTGGGCGTTTCAGTGACCCCTGGGATCGACAACGGTACTGCGCTAACGCTGCTAAAAAAATATCCTAACAGCGCTGATCTGCAGGCTTTGTGTGAGCGCGAATCATTATCGGTACCGGCAGATGCCTTTGCTGGGTCGGTCGAAATTGAGGAACTCGCTGATATTATATTGGCTGAGAGTTACCGCAAAGGTATTGACCTCTACACCATCGATGAGCTGGCCGAGACCTTGGGAGAGGCGGTGTTGCGGATCAATGCGCAATACCCTGACAATCGCGTACGCCTAAAAGCGATCGGCGGCGGTGGTGGTAAAGGGCAGCGAATTATTGCCTTAGGCGAAGCGCATAGAACCCCTGAGCTGGTCCGCGAAATACTCAATGAAGTCAAAACTACCGGTGTTGGCGATAATAAAAATGTACTCGTGGAACTCAACATTGAGACCACTCGGCACCAAGAAATTCAAGTCATCGGTAACGGTGAATGGTGTATTACGCTGGGTGGTCGGGACTGCTCGTTACAAATGCATGAGCAAAAGCTGCTTGAGGTCTCAGTGACGCGTGAGTCCCTATTGGCAGCGCAAGCACAGGCTGCGTTGGCGGGTTTAAGCAACGAAGCCGACGTATTGGCACAAGATGTCATAACGCTAGATGCCATGGAGGAAGAAGCGGCCCGCTTTGGCGCTGCAGTTGCGCTAGATTCGGTTTCCACTTTTGAATGTATTGTCGATCGCGACAAGCACTTTTTCATGGAGATGAACACCAGAATTCAGGTTGAGCATCGCGTCAGTGAGCTGTGCTATGGGATGAAATTTAGTAATCCTGATGACGATAAAGACGTATTTGTAGTCGAGTCTTTGGTTGAAGCTATGGTGTTGCTTGCTGCGCATGGAAAAGCATTGCCGAGGCCCGAACGAGTGCTGCGCTTTGCAGATAGTGTCGAGGCGCGTCTGAATGCCACTAACGATGCTTTACAGCCGAACGCTGGTGGACAGATTGAGTATTGGTCAGATGCGATAGCGGGTGAAATTCGCGACGATCAGGGTATTAGCATGCATAACCCTGACACCGATGTGTTTATGAACTACACGCTCGCCGGTGCCTATGATTCTAACATTGCACTACTTTTGACGGTGGGCGAGAACCGCGAAAGTAGTTACGAGCGTATGGCTGAAGTGCTGCGGACAACCAGTTTGCGCGGCCGCGATTTACACACTAATTTGTCTTTTCACTACGGCTTAGTCAATTGGTTCTTGGGGAGTACTGTCAACGCACGACCGACCACCAAGTTTATCGTGCCTTATCTGACCGCTGTCGGGGAATTAGCCAGCGAGGCTAGCCGCATCGATGTCGACGTCGCCTGGCGAATCCTCGGTCAGCAGCAGATCGCCGGCTTGAGTGCCGAAAAGGCAGCTGAGGTAAGTGACGTGCTTGCGCGGAAGCAGTCGTTACTATTAAGGCCCTTACGTCAATTACTGCAATCACCACATTTGTTGTCGGGCTGGCTCAGTATCAACCAGGACGCCTTTCACCGTAATGATGGTCGCCTAGGTTGGTCTGAGAACCCCATCGATGTGTTATCAGACACCTACCATTTCTTGAAATTGAATTGGAATGAGGCCTCGCCAGCGGCCAATATCATTTGGGACCATGACCACAGTATTTTGACCCAAGCGGAAGATTTTTACCGGGATTTAACCCAGCGTTTAGATTGTGATGATTGGTCACAACTGCAAGCTAAAATAAGCGCTGACAGCGCTGCCGGCATATCCGATGATCAATGGCAGCAGATTCAAGCTGCCCATCGCGGTTTTCAGATAGGCAGCGAAATCCTGGAATTATTGCCTGCAATGGCGCACTTTACGGGCTTTTACGATCTTTCGGTCAACGAAGATATGTCTATTTTCATCCCCGAGCGCTTACTCGATACAGCGCATCAAAAGGCGATGACAAAGGCACTAGCGCCCCCACCGGTGGCAAACTCTGATGAGATAGTCGCGGTGAGTGGCGGTATGTTTTATGGCAGAGAAACACCTGATTCACCGCTATACATGCAGGCAGGCGATCATTTTGAGGCAGGGGATCCGCTCTACATAGTTGAGGTCATGAAGATGTTCAACAAGGTCTATGCTCCGTTTGCGGGCACTGTAGACGCTGTCATGATCGAAGGGGACGGGGTCATTATTGCCAAGGGGCAGACGCTCTTTAAAATTACACCTGATGAAAAGATCGACATTGAATCTAGCGATGTAGTTAACGCACGCAAGCGTAAGCACACCGAAGATTTGATGCAGATGTTTTTGTAGCCCACGCTAAGGAAGTTTTATGATTACAGCACTTGACCACATCGCCATCGCGGTGCCCGACTTACAAGGCGCTATCCGACGTTTCATGGACGATTTTGGTCTCAAATTCGAAGGCTCTGGCCCCGTTGCGGCGGCTAAGACTGAGACCGCTTTTTTCACATTGCCGCCGACTAGTATTGAATTAGTGCATCCCCTCAATGGCGAAGGCCCCATAGCGACTTATCTAGAAAAGCGCGGAGGCGGCATCCACCACTTGTGTTTTAGAAGCGACAATATTCTCGAAGATGTGGCGCGATTAAAGGCAAAAGGTTACCAGTTCTTGGCTGATGCGCCTTCTCCGGGTGCTCATGGTGCACAAGTTATTTTTATCCATCCTAAAAGCTGTGATGGCGTATTGATCGAGATTAGTCAGCCTGGCGAGGAACATTAATGAGCGTCTATGATAAAGATGAAGCCACCCTTGATGCGTGGGCGGCGCAAGTTACTCATCAGAGCAAAGGACTGACCCCTGACGAATTTACTTGGCACACACCCGAGGGGATTCCACTCAAAGTCTTATATACCGCCGAGGACCTAAAAGATCTCCCTTACACTAATACACTGCCGGGAATGGCACCGTATATCCGCGGTCCCCAGTCGACGATGTATGCGGGACGGCGTTGGACTATTCGTCAATACGCAGGGTTCTCAACCGCGGAAGAGTCGAATGCCTTTTATCGAAAGGCCTTAGCGGCGGGTGGGCAAGGCGTGTCGGTGGCATTCGACCTGGCAACGCATCGCGGTTATGACTCCGATCATCCTCGTGTCACCGGTGATGTCGGCAAGGCAGGTGTAGCTATCGATTCCGTCGAGGATATGAAGGTGCTTTTCGATGGCATCCCACTCGATAAAGTCTCGGTATCAATGACGATGAATGGCGCTGTGCTGCCGGTACTGGCAGGCTATATTGTTGCTGCTGAAGAGCAGGGCGTGTCGCAAGCGCAGCTGGCGGGTACGATTCAGAACGACATCCTCAAAGAGTTTATGGTTCGCAATACCTACATTTATCCACCGGCCCCGAGTATGCGGATCATCGGTGACATCATCGCGTATTGTTCCGGCAATATGCCGCGCTTTAATACCATCTCTATTTCCGGTTATCACATCCAAGAAGCGGGTGCTAACGCCTCTCTAGAGCTAGCCTATACTTTGGCTGATGGTAAAGAATATATTCGTACCGCCATCAAAGCAGGTCTACACATCGACGATTTTGCGCCGCGATTGTCCTTTTTCTGGGGCATTGGGATGAATTTCTACATGGAAATTGCCAAGTTGCGTGCGGCGCGCTTGCTCTGGACCGAAATTGTTAATGAATTCGCGCCGAAAAATCCGAAAAGTGCGATGTTGCGAACACATAGTCAAACGTCTGGCTGGTCGCTGACCGAGCAGGATCCATATAATAATATTGTACGCACAACTATTGAGGCGATGGCTGCGGTCTTTGGAGGAACACAATCGCTGCATACCAATGCATTGGATGAAGCAATAGCGCTACCTTCAGATTTTGCGGCGCGGATTGCGCGAAACACACAGCTGATTTTGCAAGAAGAAACCGGTATTAGTCAGGTAGTAGACCCTTGGGGCGGCTCCTACATGATGGAGACGCTTACCGCCGATATGGCTGCCAAGGCCCGCGAGCTAATTCAAGAAGTGGAAGACGCAGGGGGGATGGCAAAGGCCATTGAGACAGGCCTGCCTAAGCTACGAATTGAGGAAGCGGCGGCTAAAAAGCAAGCGCGTATAGATCGTGGCGAAGATATCATCGTGGGTGTCAATAAATACCAAGTCGATACCAATGATTCGGTCGATGTCCTCGAGATTGATAACGACAAAGTGCGCGATGCGCAAATTGGTCAGCTAGAACGGATTCGAGCGGCCCGCGATAGCGATGCGGTAGATGATATTTTGAAGCAAATGACCGCGGCGGCAGAGTCCGGCGAGGGTAACTTGCTGGGCCTCGCTATTGAAGCGACGCGTCGGCGTGCTACTGTCGGTGAGATATCGGACGCCTTAGAGAAGATCTATGGACGTTACGTCGCTACCTCACAGACTGTTTCCGGCGTCTACGGCGCCGCTTATAAAGACGACAGTGATTGGCAAGAAATCAGTATGGATATTGAATCTTTTGTAGAGCAGTATGGTCGGCGGCCTCGAATGCTGGTTGCTAAGATGGGTCAAGACGGCCATGACCGAGGGGCAAAAGTGGTTGCCACCGCCTTTGCTGATGTCGGTTTTGATGTCGATTTGTCGCCTATGTTTTCGACCCCAGAGGAAGTCGCTCGACAGGCGATTGAAAACGACGTCCATGTCGTGGGCGCCTCGAGCTTAGCTGCGGGTCACAAATCACTGGTACCGCAATTAATCGAGTCGCTGCGTGCTCAAGGCGCCAACGACATCATTGTGATCGCCGGTGGTGTCATACCCCAGCAAGATTACAGCTACCTTTATGAAAGAGGCGTAACCTTGATCTTCGGGCCTGGGACACCAATACCTGATGCGGCACGTAAAGTGCTAGACGCGGTTAATGCTGCAAATGCCTAAACCTACGATTGACAGTCAGGGTATCTTGTCCGGTGAACGCCGCGCGTTGGCCAAAGGGATCACCCTGGTCGAAAGCAAACGCGATGATGATCGCGCGGCGAGTCAGGTGTTGCTCAACACGCTATTGCCCAAGACCGGCAATAGTATCCGTATTGGTATAACCGGTGTTCCCGGTGTCGGTAAATCAACGTTTATCGAAGCCTTTGGGCTCTATTTGATCGAGCAGGGGCATCGCGTCGCGGTATTGGCTGTTGACCCAAGCTCTCCCATCGCCGGCGGTTCTATCCTCGGTGACAAAACTCGTATGGAAGCGCTTTCGCGCCGTGATGAAGCCTATATCAGACCCTCACCAGCAGGCGATGCGCTTGGTGGGGTGGCGCTGAAAACACGTGAATCTATGCTGCTCTGTGAGGCCGCAGGCTTTGATGTCATTTTGGTTGAAACCGTTGGCGTGGGGCAGTCAGAGCATCAAGTCGCCGGTATGGTCGACTTCTTCCTGGTGCTTATGTTGCCCGGTGGTGGTGACGAGCTACAGGGTATCAAAAAAGGTATTTTAGAGCTCGCAGATGCCATTGTTATCAATAAAGCCGATGGTCCTAGTGAGCTAATCGCCAAGACTACAAAGCAGCACTATGCCGGCGCAATGAGTCTGCTGAAACATACGGGTTTTTGGGAGCCGCGTGTCATGACATGTTCTGCGCTAAAAAAGCAGGGTGTTGATTCGGTTTGGCAAACGATTAGCGAATATCAATCACAAGCCAAAAGTAGTGATGCCTTTACAACTAAGCGCGCCACGCAAAATCTCGATTGGATGCGCCAGCTGGTTAATGAACTACTCAAGCGAAGATTGACAAATAATCCGGCTGTGCGTGCGGCGCTTCCAGGAATCGAGGCCCGCGTTAGTCAAGCGGAGGTGACGCCATTGGCGGCCGCGCTTGAAGTGATGTCCTTATCGTGATGTTAGGTGAACTGGATTAGTGGCGTTTTGTGCCCTCGACAAACTGATCAATCTAACCGATGGCTATCGTCGGCAGATAAAGATTGATCAGCTAGATTTACTCTTGTTACAAACTGCCGGAACGGTGTTTATCATTCAGAGCCGCTGTCCGCATCGTGAGGCACCGTTGCTGCATGGGGATATCGAGGCCGACACCATTTATTGCCCGAACCATCAGTTTGCATTTGATTTGCACACCGGCGATCAGGTCGAGAAGCTCTGCGCATCACTAAAAACTTTTCTGCCTGTTTATGAGGGGAATGAAGTGGGCATTTGGTTAGATGACTAAAAGCTATTGAACTGTTGGCTGCTGGTCGGACTTCAGCGCAGATTTTGAACCAGTGATTCAGCCCGTGATTAACCCCGTCATACGCCGCCTAATCCGTGTGGCGGTGCTCAATATTTAAGCGGCACCAGCGAGGCAGTGATCGCCTAAGCTTGTCATTAAGCGTCGCTCGGATGCAGCCTTCAGGTACTCAATTTCAGCTCGGTGCAGGTAGTAGAGGGTCGGCTCAGCGCTATTTCCTGTGGTCGAAAGGCTTTGATGTCCCATGGCAATTGATTTACCTTTTAGATTCTTGAGTGAGGTAAGCATGGCGAAAAAAAACCCCTATCGGCCGTTCACACCCAATCCTGAATTTCTGTCTCTTTTGCCTAAGA
The DNA here is from genome assembly GCA_963926325.1 of uncultured Luminiphilus sp. Taxonomy (GTDB): domain Bacteria; phylum Pseudomonadota; class Gammaproteobacteria; order Pseudomonadales; family Halieaceae; genus Luminiphilus. Next base: position 24,497 of record CAWUXF010000087.1, read on the forward strand.
AGTACGGCAACGCGGTTAACGGACTCGGAGAATCCGAGGTGCGCCGTGCCGACATGGTCTGGTGGGCGCCAGACGTAGACGACGTGCCTTTTGGAGAGGCGCAGCAGTGGTTTTACAACCAGGAAAAACCAGGTCCAGAGCTTTCGAAAGAAAGGGCAAAACGCAAAGGCATTCTAGAAGCGCCGCTACCGGAGCTGGCAAAGGATCCGCAGCAACAAACCGCACAAGAGTGGACCAATTCGCTCAATAATTTCGTTCAGGCGGGTGATTGCGAGATGGTCGGCGTTGCCCGCATGCAAGACGCATGGGCCTACAGCGACAAAGAGGTTCTTTTTGAGAACGTCATCATGCTTGGTGTTCAGCACAACTACGAGCAGTTGAAATCAGCACCTGACCAGGTGTGTGGCACTGATGTTTCAAGACAATACAATCGCGCGGCGGCGGCGGCCAAGAAAATGGCCGGTTGGCTGCGAGAGCAGGGTTGGGAGGCAAAGCCCATCACAGGCCCAATGACGGGTGACATACTGATGATACCGCCTGCGCTCGAATGCGGTTTTGGAGAGCTGGGTAAACATGGCTCGTTGATCAATCCGGAATTTGGCTCTGCCTTTCGTCTGGGCGCTGTGCTGACGAACGCACCTTTTGCCGCCACAAAAAAACGCGAGTTTGGCATTGACGACTTTTGCTCACGGTGCCGAGTATGCGAAAACGCCTGCCCGCCGCTTGCGATCACACCCGAGAAGCAAACTGTCCGCGGGGTTGAAAAGTGGTACGTAGATTTCGATAAGTGCATTCCATTTTTTGCAGAAACTTCCGGCTGCGCAATTTGCATTGCTGTTTGCCCTTGGTCTCTACCTGACGTTGGCTTGAATTTGGCCGACAAGCTAGCCCGGCGGGCTGAACGAAAGCGCAGCGAAGAAGACAGTGAGTAAATGTAAAAGCTCGCAGCAGAGTCACCAAACGCCATAGCGTCAAATTTGAAAAAACACGTGCTGGGTGTGAGTTCATAATGCCGACGTGTTGAGACGTATCTGTGAGTGCTAGGTGCAACAATCCCCATGTGTAAGCGGGTGTCCGATTAGCACCGTAATTATCCCAACCGCGATGATAATGTTG
>CAWUXF010000088.1:0-6077 GCA_963926325.1 uncultured Luminiphilus sp.
TGATAGGTGATATTCAGGTGCGCGCAATTCCCGTACCTCACGATGCAGGCGAGCCGGTTCAATTCCGTTTTTTTTACGATGATATGTCGCTTGGAATTCTGACAGATCTAGGCTCTATTACACCCCATGTAATAGAGGCTTTTGCCGCCTGCACGGGTCTGCTGCTGGAGTTTAATCACGACACTGACTTGCTGCATGCGGGGCCTTATCCCGCGATGTTAAAGCGTCGTGTCGGTGGCGACTATGGTCATCTTAATAACCGCCAAGCGATCGAGTTTCTTATGGCGACCGACACCAGTCGTTTACGTGCGTTGGTAGCGGGACATATTAGCGAGCAAAATAATTCAGTAGAAAGTGCCCGCGCCGCGGTTACAAGTGTCGCTAAAGGTTTGCCCTGCGAGGTAGTTTATGCCTGTCAGGGAGAGGGGTTTTCTTGGTTGGATTTATCGCTGCCAGCGATTGCTGGCGTGGCCGCTGCGAGCTGAGTCGCTGGTAGTGGCTTGCTGCGCTTCCAACGGTTATTGCTCCATAACCAACTGGCTGGATGGCGACGGATTTCACGTTCGGCGAGCTGAGTGTAACGCTCGATGATCTCATCCTCGGGCAGCTCTTTTGGGGTGCCGGTAATGACTTCAAAGCGTACGTTGTAATAGCCCCTAGAAACCCGCTGGCAGGTGGCAAAAATAACGGGAAGCCCTGTGGCTCTGGCGATCGCCGCGCCGCCTGAAAAGAAGGCCGTGGATTGATTGAGGAATGTCGTCCAGTGGACTCGCTCGCGCTTGCCCGGTGATTGATCTGCAACTAGAGCAATTAGACGTGCCTCGGCGCGATGCTTTAGCACATTGCGGGCGACATGCTTCATAAGGATGGGCTTGGCACCAAATTGACTGCGGGTTTCCAGTGCAAACCGGTCCGCGCCGGGGCTGCGTAACTTTTTATAAACCGGATCTACACGGATGTTTAACGCGGCTTTGGCGCCATGCAGCATCCACTCCCAGTTACCTTGATGCAGAGTAAGCACGATTGCCGGGCGGGTGAAATTGTCGGTGGCAATCCGGACCACCTCGGGATTTTCATAGTGAACCCGTGCGCTAATCTCTTCAAGGCTCATGCGACTGCCAAAAATAATTTCGATTGTCGTATCTGCCAAACCGCTATAGAACTCGCTTAATCGCTGTTTTCGCCATGCGTGCGAGTGCTCAGGAAAAGCGCCCACAAGGTTGTTCAATATGATCTGTCTTCGATAGCGCAAGACGTATTGAGCCAGCCATGCAGCGGCGGTAGCTATGGGATAACACATCCACAATGGAAGCCTGGCGATTGCGCGATACAACCAATAAGTCATGGGGTAGTGCAGGACTGGGGTAAATTAAGATTCACGACATATCCAAACCGGTCAGCTTGCGGACATTGTAAGTCAGGGTTGCCGCTGAAATCGAGAAGCTTAAGTTTAGGTAGCTGGCTCAACGGAACTGAGTCAATAATAGCATTGTTGGCGAGTATGACGGTCTCAAGCTGCTTCATATTGCTGAGTTCGACTAGATTACGAATTTGGTTGTCTGATAGTTTAAGCCCTTTCAACTCCGTAAAGACGGCCAGTCCGTCAAGGGATGTCACGCCAGCATTGCTGCAGTTAAGCTGCTGTAAGTCTTCAGCAGCGACGATGTTTGCATCAATAATCGCCTGTTCGATGCAGCGCTTTAACACCGGGTCGGTAATCCTGTAGTCACGGAATAAAGTTTTCGGCTGATAAACCATTCTGTCGTTAATAGTGACATCATATTGCTGGCAGCTTGCGGTCAGGGCGATACAAATAACGGCTAAAAGTCGATTTATGGTGATAAATATTGATCGCATGGGGCGACTCCGATGTCGGTACACTTATAATGCCAGATAAATGAAAACGAGAGGGTATCGCATGTTGCCAGAGTCAGGGGAATCAAGCTTTGATCGATCGGGCTCATTTTCTAATGACGCTGCTAACTATACGCCGGAGTTACAGTCACAACTGCAGCAAATAGAGTTGGTACTGCGCAAGCAATGGCGTCTAGGTCAGAATATGGTTTTGTGTTGGGCACCCGATCCCCGTGGATTACTGACAATAGTGGTACCACACTACTTTCTGGGGAATTTTACTGCAGATGAGCAGGGTCTCGCTAAAGATAATGCCAATGAAGCTTTTATTCGCAGTGTGATTGGTGGTTCGCGCTTGAAAACGCATGGTGAAATGTTCGAAATATCGAAGCGCCTCAATGTGTCCACTAGCTTTATAAAATTAGAACAGCCGCTGGGAGATGATGCGGCGATTCTGACTGCCGCTGAGGCAGTGATTTCACGATATGGTATCGGATTTGTAGAAACCCGCGCGGTGCTGCTCTTTGATATTGCCGAATTTTCATTGTATGGCCCATTTGAACAGGCGAGTCAGCTCAATAGTCTGTCCTATTCTATGAATTCGGCTTACAACAAGCTGCAGCGTCAAGGTGTGGAGGTCAATTTTGCGCGAACCACAACCGGCGATGGGTATTACGTGTGGAATCGTGACATTGGCCCCTATCCAGATCTCGACCTACTCTCATTCTTATTATTAGTACTGATTGATAACGGTGTGGCACGGAGTCAGGCGAGTGGGCACACTGTGCCCGTTATTCGCGCGGCCTATCATGTCGGTAGCCATTACGAATTGTTTCAGGCAGAGGGGGTTAACCCAACGCTACTCAGCTACATAGTCGGTGACGTTACTATTAAATTAGCGCGGATGTTGGCCAATGCGGGCGCAGGTCAAGTACTCATCGGTGACTTTCAAGCGCCACTGCCGCCTATGTCTTCACCGCAAGATGGATCGGGATTTGTACGGGCAGCAATAGCAGAATTAATGGATTTGAATAATTTAAAGATCTCAGAACAAGCGTTGAATGGAATTCGTCTGCTGGCTGGAAGCTGCGGTACTGACGCGGCGGTGGCTGAAACTATTATAGATAAACATGGCATAGCGCTGCGCGCCATGAACCTCAGCTTCGAGATTAAACTGGGTGATCAGACCTTGATCCTGGGTACCGTCCCACAGTGAGTGATGCGCGGTGCACGGTGGTGCCTGCCCAGCCAGGATTGCTAAAGCGTGCGCAAGCGGTAGCGGCTGAGTTATCCTTGCCGCTGCTCAAGCACTTACCCGACACCGATGGCGCATTGGCATTAGTGATCGATTATGACCGTAGCTGGTTGCAGCGTTGTGGCGCCCATTCGCCGGGACCCGTAACCGTCGATTTCTCAGACCCGGCGATGCTGTACCGGCGCAAGGGTGGCCAGAATGAACTGCTTGGCCGGGCGGTTGGTATCAAATCAAATCGTTATCCACGGGTTTTTGACGCGACGGCGGGTCTGGGTCGAGATGCGTTCGTCTTGGCTGATCTCGGTTGCCAGGTGATATTATCTGAGCGCTCGCCGATATTAGCCTGGCTGCTTAATAACGGTGTGAACGCGGCGCTAATTAGTCAGCATCAGCAGGTTCGCGACGCCGCTATGCGCATGCAGGTTAGGCAAGGTGATAGTTGTGTCGTCAACTTCGATACTATGGAATTTCAAAAGATCGAGCGAGTCGGAATAGCACTTGATGCGCCGCGCGTCATTTATCTCGATCCGATGTTTCCCGAGAAAAAAAGTGCTGCGGCTAAAAAAGATTTAGCGTTGCTGCAAAGCTTACATGCGCACACGAATGATACTGGTGAGGCATTGCTGGAGTGGGCCTTAGCGCAATCAGCTACCCGAATTGTTATCAAACGTCCCATTAAAGCGCCGCTGTTGGGCGCCCACAAGCCGTCACATAGCATCGCCGGTAAAGCCGTGCGGTTTGACGTTATTGTACGTTAGCAGGGATTGCATAAATTTTTTGCCGGTTGTACCGCAAACGCGATCAATATTAGCCAAGGCAGTGCCGCTGTGGAGTGTAAACATGACGACAAAGCGAATCGGTTTGGTCACCATTACGCAGGCCGACGATGATTTACCATGGGTCTTGGCGTTAGCTGCGCACTGTCACAAGTTATGGGTAGTCGTAAATTCGCCGAATCCTATGCTGGGGCTTGCAGAACGAATTACGGGCTTAATAGACGGGCCATGCACAGTAGACGTTGTGCATTTTGACCTCAGTCAGACTGAGGGGCAGGGACGACTGACTGACTTCATACGCCAACAGAGTCCGCTGCACTACGTTGTCAATCTCTATGGACATCCATTAGTTATAACAGCCTCATCCTTGAGCGCGACATTGCCAACAGGCGCAAATGCCACTTTTATCGATGCCTCAATGGACGATGTGCTCAAGATGGTACGCAGGGATGTCGATGCAATATTGCTGTTATCCCAGGCGGTGTTAACAGGCATGAAACAAGTTAAGCAAGGCCTGTTGCTGCAGATCTTTGTCGGCTTTGCGCAGGATCAACTACTCGCGCCGTTTACCGAGGCTACGACGCAGTTTGTCGAGCAGTTTTCAGCGGGGCTTAACGAGCAGCTGGCGATGAACTACCCCCAGATAAACGTTCAGTCCGCCCGTTATTTGCCAGTCTCCTCGCCAGAAGACGGTGTTGCAATATTAGAGACCCCCGCCGTGCTATTGGCTAATGCACTGAGTGCTGGCAACGCGAGTTAGAACGCCGCAATAATAAATGCCGCGCAGGTGATGAAATTGGAAGACGATATTAAGCCCGGGCCTGAAGGCTAATCGCTTAATAGCCTGACCATAATGCCATGATAAATTTTGGTCAGCTTTGGGATGTCGTCAATCTTGACGTGTTCATTGCGCTGATGAATAGATGCGTTGATGGGGCCTAGTTCAACAATTTGGGTTCCCAAGGTAGCAATGAATCGACCATCAGAGGTGCCGCCACTGGTCGAGAGTTCGGTGGTGACGCCGACTACTTCCTCGATACTTTCAGACACCGCTTGAACCAATGCTCCCGGTTCGGTTAAAAAAGGATTACCGCTCAGCGACCACTCAATATCGAAGTGTAGTTGGTGGGCTCGCAAAATAGACTCGCAGCGCTGACGTAGTTCAACATCGGTTATCTCAGTACTAAAACGAATGTTAAATACCGCGGTTAGTTCGCCGGGAATGACATTGGTGGCGCCAGTTCCCGCGTTGATATTAGAGAATTGCAGTGACGTTGGGTCAAAGAAGTCATTGCCTTGATCCCATGCTTCATCCGCGAGTGCATTGAGTGCCGCGAAGGCGTGATGAATAGGGTTGTCAGCCAGATGCGGATAGGCAATGTGTCCTTGGACACCGCGCACGGTGATGACACCATTAAGCGAACCGCGACGTCCATTCTTGATGGTATCACCGAGTTGATCTACGCTTGAGGGCTCGCCGACTACGCACCAATCAAGTTTTTCGCCCCTATTTCGTAGGGTCTCTACGACTTTTGTGGTGCCATCTACGGCGGGACCTTCCTCGTCAGCAGTGATCAAAAAGCCGAGCCTACCACTGTGATTCGGATGTCCAGCGATAAACGCCTCTGCGGCCACCACCATGGCTGCGAGACTCGCTTTCATATCTGCGGCACCACGTCCAAATAAATAGCCATCTTTTTCAATCGGGTCAAATGGCGCTGTATCCCAGCTTGCTTCAGGGCCTGTCGGGACAACATCTGTGTGTCCTGCGAAGACCAACGTAGGCCCGGTTTCACCTCGTGTGGCCCAGAAGTTATCAACCTCACCAAAACGTAGTGACTCACACTGAAAGCCAATGGCTTGTAACCGCTCAATCATCATCGTTTGGCAATCGGCATCTCTAGGTGTCACCGAAGGCCGTGCAATCAGCGCCTTAGTCAGTGCAATCGCTTCAGCGCCATGCTTAGTTGTTGGCATGAAGTGCCTCATTGAGTTCGATAGCGGAGCGGTTGGTTAAACACTCGACCGCACCGCTGGTGGAGTTGCGGCGAAAGAGCAAGTCGGATCTTCCGGCTAGATCTCTGGCAGATACGGTTTCTACAGGCTTACGGGCGCCATCGAGCATGGTCACTTTGGTGCCTGCAGTAATAAATAATCCCGCTTCTATTGTGCAGCGATCACCCAAAGGAATA